>NZ_JACYTW010000026.1:0-49430 GCF_014841395.1 Plantibacter sp. CFBP 13570
CCCGGTCGCGGCTTCGGTCGCCCGGAGCGCACCGCCGAGACGACGGCGGACACCGCATCCGCCGAGCGTCCGAGCGGCCACGAGCACGGCCACCCCGCTCACGATCGGGCCTTCGGGCGCGGCCGCGAGTCCGGTCGCGGCTTCGGTCGTGATCACCGTTCCGGCGGCGCACCGTTCGGTCCTGGCCACGGCCACCACCGCGGTCCTCGTCGCTCGACCGCGGACATCGTCATGGACTTCGCCGCCCGCGGCTGGGTCATCGTCGACGCCGACGGCATCACCCTGACGGACGCCGGTCGCGAGGCGCACGACGCGCTCCGCACCAAGGTCGACGCGGTCCGCCAGACCGTCGCCGACGCCGTCTCGCCCGAGGACCTCGCGACGACGCTCGCCAGCCTCGAGAGCATCGCCCGAGCCTTCGGCCGGGACGAGCACACGGCGCACGAACACGGCCCGCGTGGTCGCTTCGGTCGCGGCGCGCGCAGCGAGCGCTGACCGGCCGCCGGCGTCTTCCGCCCATGCGGACCCCAGCCGACCACCATGCACAGAGCCCCGGGCAGCAATCGCTGCCCGGGGCTTTCTCCGTTCACAACTCAGGACCAGTACCGCGCGTCGCAGCCAACCGGACCGCAATCGGGGGCGCCGCGCCGGAGGCGTCCTGAATTGCGGACACACACCATCTGCGGTCCCTCCGTTCACAACTCAGGAGACCCGGGGCGCGTCGCGGCACGTCAGCGGGTTCCGGGGACGGACACGCCGGAGAGGTCCTGAATTGCGAACGTCAGCTACTCCGTGAGGCCGTTCGCCTTCGCGACGTCCCCGAGCCACGCGAGGCTCGGCTTGGGCGTCCGGACGAAGGTCTCACGGTCGACGGCGATGAGGCCGAAGGTCGGCCGGAAGCCGCTCGCCCACTCGTAGTTGTCGAGCGCGCTCCAGTGGAGGTACCCCTCGAGCTGGATCCCGTCCTGGATGCAGGCGTGCAGCTCGCGCAGGGCGCCGTCCGTGTAGTCGATCCGACGCGTGTCGTTCGAGGTCGCGATACCGTTCTCGGTGATCATGATCGGCACCCCACCCGACAGCTCCCAGGCGCTCCGCACACCCTCGGCTGCGGCCGGCGGGTAGAACTCCCAGCCGGTGAGCGTCGTCTCGACGCCGTCCTCGACGGGCAGCGGACCCTTCGGCCCGATGAACGTGCGCGTGTACGCCTGGACGCCGAGGAAGTCGTCACCGGCGGACTGCTCGAGGTACCAGTCGTCTCGCGGGTAGCCGTACTCGCGCAGCATCTCGTCGGAACCCGGCTCGCCGTTCGACCGGAACGCCTGCGTCGCGATGGTCCAGCCGGACTTCAGGCCGGACACCTGCGAGAGCACCTCGCGCGAACGCTTGTGCGACTCGAGAAGCGCGTCCGCCACGAACAGATCAGGGTTCGGCAGGCCGTACGCGACGAGGTTCGCCGCGTCCTCACCACCGGCGAGCATCGCGGCGATGTTCGGCTCGTTGATGGTGCAGACGTGATCGACACCCTCGCCGACGATCGGCAGGGTCAGCTCGGTGTACCGCGCGAAGAGGTCGGCGGCGTCCTTCGCCCGCCAGAACCCGTCGCGCTCGAACCAGCGCGGCACCGTGAAGTGCATGAGCGTGACGACCGGGTTGAGTCCCAGCTCGTGCGCGGTGTCGACCATGCGACGGTAGTGGTCGACCTCGGCACGCGAGACGATGCCGCGCTCGGGCTCGATCCGCGCCCACTCGATGCTGAACCGGTAGGTGTTGAGCCCGGCGTCGGCGAGCAGCTGCATGTCCTCGCGGTAGCGGTGGTAGCTGTCCATCGCGTCGCCCGAGGGCTCGACGATGTTCGTCCCGGCTTCGTGCTCGTGCACCCACCAGTTGCTGTTGATGTTGTTGCCCTCGATCTGGTGTGCAGCGGTGGCGGCGCCCCAGAGGAAGCCGTCGGGGAAGGTCAGCACGGGTGTTGCTCCTGTTTCATGTTGGGGTGTGGCCCTTCGACAAGCTCAGGGACCGGGAGGGGTGGGCGCAGGGACCGGGAGGGGTGGGCTCAGGGACCGGGAGGGGTGGGCGCAGGGACGGGACGGGCGTCAGCGCTTGGCGCGGGCCGGGTTGGGGACGGCGTCGAGCAGCTGGATCGTGTACGGATCCTGCGGGTGCTGCAGGACGTGCGCGGTCTCGCCTCGTTCGACGACGCGACCCTGGTTGAGGACCATGATGTTGTCGGTCACGAGTCGCGCCGACAGCAGGTCGTGCGTGATGTAGAGCATCGAGACGCCCCACTGCTCGCGCAGGTCCTCGAGCAGTGCGAGCACACCGGCACGCAGCGACACGTCGAGCATCGAGACGGGCTCGTCGGCGATGAGCACCTGCGGGTCGCTCGCGAGCGCCCGGGCGATCACGACGCGCTGCCGCTGTCCACCGGAGAGCTGGTGGGGCAGCTTCGCCGCGAACTGCTCGACGGGCGAGAGGCCCACCGTCTCGAGGAGTTCGAGCACGCGCTTGCGCACCGCGTCACCCTTCAGCCCGGTGAAGTTCACCACCGGCCGGGTGAGCGTGTACTCGACCGTGTGCAGCGGGTTGAGCGCCGCATACGGGTCCTGGAAGATCATCTGCACGTTCTTGTGCAGGTTCCGGATGCCCTTGCGGTTCAGCTGGGCGACGTCGAGGTCGCCGAAGCGGACCGCACCGGACGTCGGCTTCTCGATGCCCGTGATGAGCTTCGCGATGGTCGACTTGCCGGAGCCCGAGGCCCCGACGAGCGCGAGCGACTGGCCGGGTTCGAGCGTGAACGACACGTCGTCGACGGCCGTCACCGCGGACTCACCGCGGCGCGGCGGCGGGTAGACCTTCGAGACGGCGTCGACGATGACCGCCGACTCGGCCGAGCGACCGGCGCGCGACGAGGCCTTGCCTGACTCCGAGCTCGCGCTCGTCGCGGTCGGGACGCTCGTCGTGGTGCCGGACACCGGAGTAGTGCCCCGGTTCGCACGCGAGGGGAAGCCGGGCAGCTCGACGACCGCGGCGCGCGGGTCGGCGTAGTGACTGAGCAGCATCCGCGTGTACGGGTCCTGGGGCCGCTCGAGGATGTCACGGCTCGGGGCGTCCTCGACGATGCGGCCCTCGTGCATGACGAGCACCCGCTGGGTCGCCTCGAGCACGACACCGAGGTCGTGGCTGATGAGGATGGCGGTGAACCCCTCGGCCTGCTGCAGCTCGGTGATCGTGTCCATGATCGCGTGCTGCACGAGGACGTCGAGCGCGGTGGTCGGCTCGTCGAACACCATGAGGCGAGGCTCGAGCGACAGGGCCAGCGCGATGGACACGCGCTGACGCATGCCGCCGGACAGCTCACCGGGGAAACGGGCGAGCACCTGCGGCGTCAGCCCGACCTTGCCGACCAGCTCGGCCATCCGGGCGTCCCAGCGGTCGCGGGAGACGTGCCCGTGCGCCTTGAAGATGTCGACGAAGTGGTTGCGGATCGTGCGGACCGGGTTGAGCGCGTTCATGCCCGACTGCAGCACCATGGCGAACCCACCCTGACGCTGCTCGCGGAGCGCCTCGTCACCGAGCTCGCGGATGTCCTTGCCACCGAAGAGGATCTGCCCGCCGTTGATGCGGGCCGGCGGCTTCTGCAAGCGGGTGGCCGCGAAGCCGAGCGTCGACTTCCCGGAGCCGGACTCGCCGACGAGCCCGATGAACTCGCCGGCGCCGACGGAGAACGACACGTGGTCGACCGCCTGGACCGGCGCGGCACCGACGGACTCGTAGACGACGGACAGGTCGCGGACCTCGAGGAGCGCTCCGGTCCCGGCTGCCGGCGCGGATGCGCTCTCGGCCTGGAGGTTGACGGCGTTCATCGTGACTTCCCTTCACGGAGGCGCGGGTTGCTGATCGCGTCGACACCGAAGTTGATGAGGGTGAGGCTCATCGCGAGGAGCGCGATGCAGAGACCGGGGGCGAAGAGGAGGATCCACTGACCGGTGAGCAGGGCGTTGGAGTTCTGCGCCCAGTAGAGGATGGTGCCCCAGCTGACGATCGACGAGTCGCCGAGGCCGAGGAACTCGAGGCCGGCCTCCGCGAGGATCGCACTCGTCGCGGCACCGAAGAAGCCACCGGCGATGAGCGAGGTCATGTTCGGCAGGATCTCGTTGAACACGATGCGGAACGGTCGGTCGCCGGAGAAGCGGGCCGCGGTCACGAAGTCGCGCGAACGCAGCGACTGCGTCTGGCTGCGGAGCACACGGGCACCCCACGCCCACCCGGTGATCACGATGACCGCGACGATCATCACGAGCCCACCGTTCTGGAGGTACGCGGCGATGACGATCATGAGCGGCAGGCCGGGCACCACGAGGAACAGGTTGACGATGAAGTTCACGACCTCGGCGCCGAAGCCCCTGATGTAGCCCCAGCTGAGGCCGATCAGGACCGCGACGATCGTCGACAGGATGCCGGCGATGAACCCGACCGTGACGCTGATCTGCGAACCGTAGATGAGCTGACTGAGGACGTCCTCGCCCGCCGCCGTCGTCCCGAACCAGTGCTCGGGGCTCGAGTCGGCGTTGCGCGGGAACCCGTCCTGGCTCGCGCCGTACGGGGCGAGCAGCGGCGCGAAGATCGCGACGAGGATGAAGAACCCGAGGATGATCAGGCCGAGGCGTGACTTCCAGTTGGCCCAGAGCGTCGCCGCCGAGCGACCGATGAAGGCGAACCTCCGCGGCGGACGGACGGGTGCGTCGGACTGCAGTGTCTTGACGTGCTGTGTGGTGGTCATCGGCGGGTCCTTGGGTCGAGTACGCCGTACAGGATGTCGACGAGGAAGTTGGCGACGAGCACGCTCACGGTGATGAGCAGGAACAGCGCCTGCATGAGCGGGTAGTCCTGTCCGATCACCGCATTGAACAGGAGGAAGCCGATGCCCGGGTACCCGAAGACCTGCTCCACGAGGATCGAGCCGCCGACCACACCGCCGAGCGCCAGCCCGAAGCCGGTGAGGTTCGGGAGGATCGCGTTGCGGGCCGCGTACTTGACGGCGACGGTGCGACCGCGGAGCCCGTTCGCCTCGGCGAAGGTCACGTAGTCGTCACCGAGGGTGTTGATCATCGCGTTGCGCATGCCGATGATCCAGCCACCGAGGCTCGTCACGAGGATCGTCAGCGCCGGCAGCACCGCGTGGTACGCGACGTCGACGATGAAGTCCCAGGTGAAGGCCGGCGACGCCGTCGGGCCGAACGCGCCCGAGGTCGGGAACCAGTGGAGGACGTAGCCGGCGAAGAACAGCAGGAGGAGCGCCGTCCAGAAGTACGGGAAGGTGCTGGCGAAGGTGCCGGTCAGGGTCGGCAGGGCGTCGAGCCACGTGTTCCGACGCCAGGCCGCGAGCACACCGATGAGCGTGCCGAGGATGAAGGCGACGATCGTCACGATCCCGAGCAGGATGATCGTGTACGGGAACGCCTGCCAGATGAGCTCGCCGACGGACTGCGGGAAGAAGGTGTACGAGACCCCGAAGTCGAGCGTCACCACCTGGTGGAGGTACGTGACGTACTGCTCCCAGAGGTTGCCGCCGGGGACGCCGAGCTGGGCCTCGATCGCCGCGCGTGTGGCCGCGGAGACCGGACCGTTCTGCGCGAGCTTCGCGATCGCGGCGTCGGTCGGCGAGCCTGGCATGAGCCGCGGCAGGAGGAAGTTCAGCGTGACGGCCGCCCACAGGGTGAGGACGAAGAGGCCGAGTTTGCGGAGAACGTACATGCGCTATTCCCCCTCGGTCGCTGAGCTTGTCGAAGTTCGGAGCTTCAGGTGCGTGAACACCAGGAGCGGGGTCTGGTCGTAGGTCTGCAGCGGCGCATACGGGTTGTCCGCATCGGGCCAGCCGGTGAACTTCTTGTCGTTGTAGAGGCCCCAGAGTCCGCCGTAGTACATGCCGATGACCGGGAAGTCGCTGTAGACGATCTGCTGCATCTGGTGGCTCAGCCCCAGACGGGTCGTTTCGTCGGTGGTCGCCTTGTACTGGGCGAGCAGCGCGTCCATCTGCGGGTTGCGGTACCGGCCGAAGTTGCTGGACGTCGTCTCACCGATCGGCTTCGCGAACTCGCTGTTGAAGCTGTTGTTGAAGCCCTGGAACATGATGCCGTTGCCCATGCCGCCCATGGCGACCTCGAAGGCACCGCTCTGGATGGCCTGCTGGTAGCCCGGCGGCTGCGGCTGCTTGATCTGCACGTCGATGCCGAGGGCACCGAGCTCCTTGCGGACCTCCTGGACCGCGCGGAGCCAGTCCGCGTAGCCGTTGGCGGTCGTGATCGAGAAGCTGAACTGCTTGCCCGACGCGTCGACGAGCTTGCCACCCTGCTGGGTGTACCCGGCGGCCGCGAAGGCCTCGAGGGCGCCGGCGGTGTCCTGCGTGATCATGCCCTGGTTCGGCAGGGTCGGGTCGAGTTCGTCCTCCTGGTTGGGGAGCATGAGGCTCGACTGGCCGGCTGCACCGAGGTAGCCCTCGGTCGCCGCGTCGGCGATCTTGTCGCGGTCGAGCGCCAGGGCGATGCCGCGACGGACGTCGACGTTGTCGAACGGGGCGACGTCCATGTTGGGCACGAGCCCGATCACGCCTCCCGGCGGGAACCAGAACTTGTTGTGGTCGTTGGCCGCACCCCAGGTGCCTTCGACGTTCGACAGGAACGAGTACGCCCAGTCGAAGCCCTTCGTGACGATGTCGAGTTCGCCGGTGGCCGCGGGGATCACGAGGTGGTTGACCTCGATCTTGTCGGCCTGCCAGTAGGTCTCGTTCTTGTCCATCGTGTACTGCTGCGAGGTGTAGTTGCCGAGGACGTACGGACCGGTACCGACCGGGTTCGGGTTCCGCCAGGTGTCGGGGCTCTTGACGTCCTTCCAGATGTGCTCCGGGACGATGAGCGTCTGCGAGACGATGTCGGCCGCGGGGGCGTCGTCGTCGAGCAGGTGCATGATGACGTGCTGGCCCTTGACCTCGATCGTGTCGATGTGCTGCCAGGCGCCCTTCTGATCGAGCGTCGGGTACTGCTTGATGAGGTCGAAGGTGAACTTGACGTCCTCAGGGGTGAAGGCCTCGCCGTCGGACCAGGTGGCGCCGTCGCGGATCGTGTAGTCGATCGTGCGGGCGTCCGGGAGGTCGACCTTCTCGGCGAGCCACGGCGTCTCCTTGCCGTCGAGCACGTTGATGATCACGAGCGGCTCGTAGATGTAGCTCGAGGCCGAGCGCTTGTTCACGAGGTAGGGGTTGAAGTTCCGCTCGAGCATGGGGGTGCCCTTGTCGGAGGCCAGCAGCATCGTGTCGGCCGGGATCGAGGGATCCGGCTCGCTCTTGATCTGGATGCTGCAGCCGGAGACGAGCAAGGCCGCCGCGGCGATCATCGCCGCTGCTCCGAGTCGTCTGCGCCTGCGGACCTTGGTCCGCTCGTGCGTCGTGTGCGTCATCGCCACCGTCCTTGCTGAAGTCTGTACCGGTTGAGTGTAAGCGCATACATTGCCCGACGCAACCCGTGTCGGACATCCGATCCTGTTCGCAATTCAGGAGAGCCTCGGCGCGGCGGCCTCGCGGCGGACGGACGCGTCGCGGCACGCCGCGGGCTTCCTGAATGGTGAACGCGAGGGGAGGCGATGATCAGGACGTGATCGACTCGGAGCTCTCGCGGAGGACGACCTCGACGGGGAGTCGGACGGACATCGCGGGCAGCTTCGGCTCGGCGAGGCGACGGGCGAGCGCCTGCACGGAGACCCGGCCGAGCGTCTCCATCGGCTGCCGGACCGTCGTGAGCCGCGGAGCGGACAGGCGGCCGGCGTCGATGCCGTCGAATCCGGTGACGATGAGCTCGTCCGGGACCGCGACCCCCGCGATCCTGGCGGCGTCGATCACGCCGAGCGCCATCTGGTCGTTGGCGCACACGACGGCCCGCGGCAGCCCGTCGCGTCGGAACAGCTCCCGACCGACCCGTCGCCCGCCCTCCCGGGTGAAGTCGCCGCGGAGGGTCGGCTCCTCCGGGGCCTCGAGCGAGCGGTCCGCGAGGGCCGCGCGGAACCCGCTCCAGCGCTCCGCGTCATCGGGCGAGCCGAGGCTTCCCGCCACGTACTCGAGCTCTCGGGCACCGAGGTCGTCGATGAGGTGCGCCGTGAGCGTGCGCATCCCCTCGGCGTTGCTCACGGAGACGTGGTCGAGGTCATCGCCGCGCCGGGGCCCCGCCATCACGACGATCGGGACGTGCCGCGACAAGCGCGCGAGCTCCTCCTCGCTCGCGCTCCCGGCCAGCACCATGAGGCCGTCCACCCGACCCGCCATGTCGCGCACGGTCTGCGTCGCCGTGGATCCGCGTCCGACACCGACGAGCAGCGCGAACCCGCTCCTCCAGGACTCCAGCTCGCAGCCGCGCAGCACCTCGTCGAAGTAGAGGTTGAGCGTCCGCGTGTCGGTCCGCTCCGGGATGTCGCGGACGATGCGCGCTCCCCCGGCCGCCGCCTCGTCACCCTCGAGGGCGATGTCCCCGAGGTCGTCCATCGCGTCGAGCCCCTGGAAGAACAGACCGATGACGCCGGTGCGGCGCGCGGCGAGTCCTCGGGCGGCACCACTCGGGACGTACCCGAGTTCGCCGACCGAGGCGAGCACGCGGTCTCGGGTGGCCGGTTTCACGTCGTCAGGGCGGCTGAGCACCCGCGAGACCGTGGCGATGGAGACGCCGGCGTGGTGCGCGACGTCGTAGACCGTCGGCGGTTTCGTCATGGGAACGCCTTCCTTCGGCCACCAATGATACGCACGGCATCCTGCCCGCCCGGTCCACCGGCGACATGGGATGCCGCGCGGAGCGCCCTCGTCTTGCGTCACGGGAGCGGCCCACACGAGCCGGGAACCGCAGCCAACCCGAACGTTCCCTGAATTCTCGACGCTTGTCGGCTGGGCGGCCGACGTCCGCTGGCAGACTGCGGACATGACTGATCAGCATGCCAAAGCCGTCCTCCTCAACTCCCTCCACGAGCCGGGTTCCCCGCTCATCGTCACCAACGTCTGGGACGCCATCACCGCGAAGGTCGTCTCCGAAGCCCCCGGCGTCGTCGCCCTCGCCTCGGCGAGCCACTCGGTGTCGAACGTCCGCGGGCTCGAAGACGGCGGCGGCCTCGACGTCGACGAGGCGATCGCCGCCGCGAAGATCATCGTGGGCGCCGTCGACCTGCCGGTGACGATCGACTTCGAGAAGGGGTACGCGCCCGACGCGGCCGGCGTTCGCGAGAACGTCCGCCGCCTCATCGTCGAATCGGGTGCCGTCGGCATCAACCTCGAGGACTCCGTCGGTGCCGCGAAGGCCCCGCAGTTCCCGATCGAGGAGGCCGCAGCCCGCGTCGCCGCCGCTCGCGCCGGAGCCGAGGACGCGGGCATCCCGCTCGTCATCAACGCCCGGGTCGACACCCTCGCCGGCGACCCCGAGGCGTGGGACGAGGCCGTCGCGCGCGCCAACGCCTACCTCGAGGCCGGTGCGGACGTCGTCTTCTTCCTCGGACTCGGCACGGAGGAGCTCGTCGCCAAGGCGATCGAGCAGGTGCACGGACGCATCTCCGTCATCGGCTACCCCGGCGCGGTCCCGCTCAAGCGCCTCGCCGAACTCGGCGTCTCACGCGTCAGCTTCGGCCCCGGCACGCTCGGTCTGACCCTCGCCGCCCTCCAGCGCGCGGCGACCGGCCTCACCGAGCTCGGCGAGTACCCCGAGGACCTCGGCTTCTCCTTCGAGCTCTGAGCCTCGACTGACGACCCGTTCTCAGGAGGATCCGGGCGTGGCGCCGAGTGACCTCGGCGGCGCGCCCGGGGACTCCTGAGACAGGGTCGCCGCGGGTTCCGGTCAGGACGTCAGGAACCAGTACCAGATGATGAGCATCGTGATGAGGAAGCCCGTCAGGAAGTTGAGGCGGAGGAACCGCTTCCAGCCCGCGTTGGCCCGCTCGGCGTCCTCCTCGCGGAGGTTCCAGAACGGCAGCACACTCGCGGCATAGGGCAGCGCGAGCAGGCCGGCCAACGGGATCGGCCACGGGGTCACGAGCATGAGCGCACCGCCGGCCAGGTAGGCGACGAAGGCGAACCGGACGGTGGCCGCCGCACCGATGACCGTCGCGATCGAGCCGATCCCGCCCTCCCGGTCCGCGATGATGTCCTGCACCGCACCGAAGGCGTGGCTGGCGATCCCCCAGAGGAAGTAGCCGACGAGCAGCGCCCAGAGCGCCGGAGTGAAGACCGCGCCGGCGAGGACGAGGCCGTAGACCGCCGGGCTCACGAAGTGCGTGCTCGAGGTGAGCGAGTCGATGAACGGCCGCTCCTTGAACCGCAGGCCGGGTGCGCTGTACGCGATGAGCGCGAACACGCTGATGGCGAGGACGAGCCACGACAGCGGCGACCCGATGACGACGAGGTAGACGAGGAACGGGACGTTGGTCACGATCGCCGCGAAGATCGTCAACCGGTGCATCCGGCGGTCCAGGACCGCGCCCTCGACGCCGCCCTTGCGCGGGTTCCGCAGGTCGGACTCGTAGTCGAAGACGTCGTTGATGCCGTACATCGCGAGGTTGTACGGGATGAGGAAGTACAGCGTCCCGAGCCAGAAGGTGAGGTCGAGCTCGCGCGTGGTCAGCAGGTACGCCGCTGCGAACGGGTACGCGGTGTTGATCCACGACAGCGGTCGGGAGGACAGCACGAGCTGGCCGAGTCGGTTCATGCCGGGTCCTCCTGGGACGGGGATGGGGAGACGGGAGCAGGGGTTCGGCGCTCGAGGAGCACCCAGAGGGACGGCAGCAGGACGGCCGCGGCGATGGCGTAGGCGAAGTCCTCGAGCGGCGCGATGCCGATGAAGGCGCCGGAGATGAGTGCAGGGTCGTAGCCGACGAGCCCGATGCCGATCATGATGTTGTCGAACAGCGCGGTCATGAGCAGGAGGACGACGAGCCCACCGCCCACCGCGAGCAGCCACGTGCCCGCCGTCAGACCGGTGGATCGCGATCCGCCTGCACGGCGTCGATCGAGCCGCACGACCGCGAGCAGGGCGACGACCGCCACGACGGCGAGGAACCATGCGTTGAGGGCCCAGTAGGTCATCGTCCGCTCACCTCGGCGGCGCCGGTCGTCCGGCGCGACACCCGGCCGAGCGTGTGTCGCGCCGCGCCGAACAGGTTCATCGTGAGGTAGCAGAGCAGCGTCAGGAAGAAGACCTCCTCGATCGGCAGCTCGGGCGCGACCTGCAGCCCGGTCATGAACGAGGTCTCACCGCGGAAGAAGATGCCGGTGCCGATACCGAGCAGGTCCCACACGAGGAAGAACACGACGCCGATCGGCAGGATGATCGCGGCCCGCCGTCGGTCGGCCCAGAAGAACAGCCGGAACCGCCGGTCGAGCATGACCATCCCGGTGATCGAGACGAGCAGCGCCAGCAGGTACAGCAGACCCATCAGCCGGTCGCCTCGGCGCGCGCGCGCAACGGCTCCGCCATCGGGCCGGTGGTGAGGTCGCCGCGCATGCGCTTCACGACGAGCTCCGCGCTGATGAGGCACATCGGCAGGCCGATGCCCGGGATGGTGGAGCCACCGGTGTAGAACAGGCCGTCGACCTTCTTGCTGACGTTGCCGCTCCGGAACATCGCGCTCTGCGAGAGGATGTGCGCCGGCCCAAGGGCGGTGCCCTTCCAGACGTTGAGGTCGGTCGCGAAGTCGGCTGGTCCGACGTCGCGACGCACCACGATGCGCTCGGCGAGGTCGGGGACGCCGGCCCACTCGGCGATCTGCGCGATGGCGGCGTCGCCGATCTCCGCGACCCGGGCGTCTCCACCGCCACCGATGGACGGATCGGCCGGGACCGGCACCAGGATGAACAGGTTCTCATGGCCGTCGGGTGCGACGCCGGCATCGGTCGCGCTCGGGCGGCAGACGTACAGCGACGCGGGGTCGGGCACGCTCGTCTCCTCACCGAAGATGCGACCGAAGTTGTCGCGCCAGTCGGCCGTGAAGAACAGGCTGTGGTGCAGGAGTTCCGGGAGCTCGCCGCGGACGCCGAGCATCACGAGGACGGCTCCGGGACCGGCGGTGCGCTTCTCCCAGTACTCGGCCGGGTAGGTCTGGAGTTCGCGGGGCAGCAGCGTCGTCTCGGTGTGGTGCAGGTCGGCGGCGGACACGACCCGGTCGGCGCGGAGCAGCTGCCGACGACCGTCGGCGTCGAGGTAGTTGACGCCGTCGACCCTGGCACGGCGGCCGGCGGGCATCGTGGTGATGCCGGTGACCTCGGCGCCCGTGATGATCTCCACACCCTCGGCGCGGGCGAGCTCGGCGATCGTGTCGATGATCCGCGAGAAGCCGCCCTGCGGGTAGAGCACGCCGTCCTCGAGGTCGAGGTAGCTCATGAGGTGGTACATGCTCGGCGCTTCGAAGGGCGAGGAGCCGAGGAACACGGCCGGGTAGCCGAGGATCTGCTGCAACCGGACGTCGGAGACGGTGCGCGCGGCCAGGGTGTCGAGGTCCTCCGTGAGGAGCGTCGCGAGCTTCGGCATCCGGGCGAGGACCTCACGGCTCGCGAGCGTCCGGTACGACTCGAACGTCGTGTACAGGAAGCTCCGGATGGCGATCTCGTACGTCTCCTTCGCGCTGCGGAGGTACTCGTCCATCTTCGCGCCGGCACCGGGCTCGACCGACTCGAACAGCGCGAGGTTGCCGGCCCGGTCGGCGGCGAGGTCGAGGTGCCCGTCGCGGCCCTCCGAGTAGACGCGGTAGGCGGGGTCGAGTCGCCCGAGGTCGAGCTGCTCGGCGGCGGAGGTGCCGAGGAGGCGGTAGAAGTGGTCGAAGACCTCCGGCATGAGGTACCAGCTCGGGCCGGTGTCGAAGGTGAAGCCGTCCTGCTCCCAGGTGCCGGCGCGGCCGCCGAGCACCTCACGTCGTTCGAGCAGCGTGACCCGCTGGCCGTCGCGGGCGAGGAGGGCTGCGGTGGCGAGACCGCTGATGCCGCCGCCGATGACGACGGTCCGGTTGTGGGAGGTGGTCATGACTGCGAACTCTCGTCGATCGTCGGGATGGAGGCGGTGGTGCCGGTCGTGGCTGGTGTGCGACCGGCGAGCGCGCCGGCGGCGATGCGGAGCTTGACCGGGTCGGGCACCCGGACACGCGTGCGGACGAGCGCCGAGGCCGGCGTCGTCCGGATGCGTCGGGCGAGTTCCGAGAAGAGCTCCTGGGCGAGGGCGACCGCGCGACGGCTCGACTTCGGAAGCTGCCCGAGGACCGCTGCCGAGCGGTCGAGATCGGCTTCGATGTCGTCGAGCAGGCTGTGCTTCTGCGCCTCGGTGAGCTCGTCGACGGCGACCCCGGGGAAGTAGCTGCGCCCGAGCTCGTCGTGGTCGGCCGAGAGGTCGCGGAGGAAGTTGACCTTCTGGAAGGCGGCACCGAGACTCCTGGCGCCGACGACGAACGCGGCGCGCTGGGCGTCGTCGACGTCGTGGCCGCGCAGGAAGATCCGCAGGCACATGAGCCCGACGACCTCGGCGGAGCCGTACACGTAGTCGCGGAACGTCTCCGGCGTGTGGACGGTGCGCGAGAGGTCCGCGCGCATGGACGCGAAGAACGGACGGGTGAGGTCGGCCTCGATGCCCGCGGACCGCGCCGAGATGGCGAAGGCGTGGACGACGAGGTTGCTGCTGTACCCCGTCTCCATCGCGTCCTCGGTGTCCTGCTCGAGGGCGTCGAGCATGCGGAGGACCCGCTCGGGGTCGAGCCCGGCTGCCGCGGCCACGCCGTCGACGATCTCGTCGGCGATGCGCACGAGCGCGTACACGTTCTCGACGTCCTGGCGGATGTCGCCACCCAGCAGTCTGGCCGCCAGACCGAAGGACGTGGAGTACCGACGGATGACGATGCTGGCGGTCTCCTGCGCGACCCGGTCGTAGAGCTGTCGTGCGTCGCCGACTGCCGAGGCGTCGTCGGCCGGTCGCCCGGTCCCGTCCCCTGCTGCGGTCATCGCGACCGCTCGAGCACGGTGGCGACGATGGGGCGGAGCTCGTCGCGGAGCTGCGCCGGGATGCTCGGCGAGGCCAGCTGCTCCCAGGCGCGGTTGGCGTAGTCACCGGCGAGCAGGGTCGCGTGCTGGCGGGCGCCCGTCGTCGTGAGGACGTCGCGCAGGACGGCGGCACCCTCCTCGTCGAGGTCCGGGTCGCCGAAGAGGTGCTCGACGGCGTGCCACTCGGGCTGCTCCGCTGCGAACGCCACCATGACCGTCAACTTGCCCTCGCGGAGGTCGCCGATCGTCGTCTTGCCGGTCGTCTTCGAGTCGCCGAAGACGCCGAGGACGTCGTCGATGATCTGGTAGGCGATGCCGATCTGCTGCCCGAACGCTCCGAGCGCGTCGATCGTCGCCTCCGGAGCGCCAGCCAGGACGCCGCCCGACTGCAGGGGCGCCTCGAACGAGTAGTAGGCGGTCTTCAGACGCTCCATGCGGATGATGTCGTCGACCGTCGGGACGACGCCGCCGACCGTGAAGTCGACGTCGGCGAGCTCGCCGGCCGCCGAGGCGGAGATCGCGTCGTCGAGGATCTCGCGCAGGCGGGTGCGGACCGAGTCGGCACTCCCCGCGCGGTCGATCAGGCGGTAGGACGCGGACAGGGCGAGGTCGCCCGCGATGACGGCGACGGACATGCCGCGGTGCTCGGCGAGCGGCAGCGGGATGCCCGCGGTCTGCGCGATGTCGCGGTAGCTGCCGGAGACGTTGGGGCTGCCGCGCCGGACGAAGTCGCGGTCGATCACGTCGTCGTGGACGATCAGCGCGGTGTGCAGGAGTTCGTAGGCGGCAGCGACGTGGGCGGCCGCGACGATGTCCTCGCCACCCAGCGCCTCGTAGGCCGTCATGACCATCCGGGGACGGAACCGCTTGCCGCCGGCCATGCTGCGCTCGATGGTCTCCCAGAGCCGCAGGTAGTCGGCGCCGCCGAACGACACCGCCTGCGTCTTCGCCAGTTCGAGGAAACGCTCGAGGGCATCCTCGACCTGATGCTGTTGTCGATAGGGCACGTCGACGACGTGGTGGGTCTCCATATCACGAGGCTACTTCACGGAGCGGCGAGATTAGTACGCTAGCTGTCCATTCGCGTTCACCCCGATCGTCGGGGAGAATGGACGCATGTCGGTACCCGAAGAACTCGTCGTCCTGCTCGCCGAGGACGGCACCCGCATCGGCACCACGCCGAAGGCGACCGTCCACACGCTGGAGACGCCGCTCCACCTCGCGTTCTCCTGCCACGTCATCGGGCCCGACGGTCGCATCCTCGTGACCCGGCGCGCGCTCTCGAAGCTCACGTGGCCGGGCGTCTGGACGAACTCGTTCTGCGGACACCCCGGCCCGGACGAGGACAGCGTGGACGCCGTGCTGCGTCGGGCGAGTGCCGAGCTCGGCCTGCCGATCTCCGCGCCGCAACTGGTGCTGCCCGACTTCCGGTATCGCGCCGTCGACGCCTCGGGTGTGGTCGAGTACGAGATCTGCCCGGTCTACGTCGCCTACACGGACGCGACGCCCGAGCCGAACCCCGACGAGGTCATGGAGTGGGCCTGGGCCGAACCCGGATCGCTCCTCGAGTCCGTCGAACAGGCGCCCTTCGCGTTCAGCCCGTGGCTCACGCTCCAGCTGCCGCTCGTCGTGCCGCTCCTCGCGGAGACCACCGCTCGCTGAGTCGCCCGGATCTGCGCGGATCGAGCCGGTTTTCGAACAGATTCAGGCGACTGAGCGAGGTCAGGCTCCGCGAAGCGGCTCGGCCAGCGCGCGCTGTCGGCTGAACGACAGGGCTCCGTAGGCGGCGAGCGCCGGCTCGTCTCCCGCGAGCGCCGTCTCGAGCTCGGGCGGCAACGGGAACACGCGCGGTGCGTCGTCGACCTCGAGGTCCACGTCGACCTCGTCGCCTCCCGCGACCCCGGCGGCGGCGCGGTTGGCGGCGCTCAACGCGATCAGGTACCGGCCGCCCATCGGGGTGATGGTGCTGCGGTACGTGGTCGCACCGACGGTGACGACGACGGGCACGCGCTTGCCACGATCCAGGCCCTCGACGACGGCGTCGGGGACGAGGATGCCGGTGTTGTTGCCCTGGAGTTCGATGACGGTGCTGAATCTCATGCGCTCAGTATGGCCCGGGGTCGCCTCGCGGTGAAGACCAGGATGAGGGAGCCGGCGACGACCGCGATCCCGAGCACTTGTCCGAGGCTCAGCGCCTCGCCGAGGACCACGAGGCCTGCCAGCACGGCGACGACGGGACTCAGGAGGCCGAGGAACGACACGGACCCGACGGGCAGCGCTGCGATGCCACGGAACCACAGGGCGTACGCGAGGGCCGTGCCGACGAGGGAGAGGTAGCCGTACCCGCCGATCGCCGCTGCGTCCGGCGCGTCCGACGGAAGTCCCTCGACGAGGAGCAGCACCGGCACGAGGACGAGACCGCCGGCGACGAGCTGCCAGGCGGTCAGCGCGAGGCCGGAGACCGGTGCGCCGCTGCCGGCGTTCGGGTCGAGGTCCAGGCTCGTGCGCCGGCGCGCGCCGATCCGGCGGCCGACCTCCGGTCTCCCCCACCGCTTGCTCAGCACCGATCCGAGCGACATCGAGACCGCACCGGCGAGCGCGGCGACGACGCCGATCACATCGAGACGCGCGTCGGCCTGCAGCACGATCAGCGCGACGCCAGCCACTCCGGCGAACCCGGCGACGACGCGGCGCACGGTCAACGCCTCCCCCACCAGCAGGCTCGCGAGCACGGCGACGAGCACGGGCCCGATCGCCCCCATGGTCGCGGCGACCCCGCCGGGCAGTCGGTAGGCGGCGAGGAAGAGGAACGCGAAGAAGGCACCGATGTTGAGCGTGCCGAGCACGAGCGACCGCCACCACCAGCCACCGACCGGCAGGGTCCGCGTGATCGCGAGGAGCAGGAGTCCGGCAGGCAGCGCCCGGAGCACGGCTGCCAGCAGCGGTCGTCCCGGCGGGAGCAGTTCGCTCGTGACGAGGTAGGTCGTCCCCCAGCTGATCGGGGCGATGGCGGTGACGGCGGCGATGCGGAGTTGATTGCTAAGCACTGAGCAATAATAGCTCAGCACTAAGCGAATTGCTACGCTGACTGCATGAGCACGCGCGTCGACGACATCCTGAGCCAGTGGCGGACCGAGCGACCCGACCTCGACGTCTCACCCATGGCCGTCATCGGACGACTGTCGCGAGCGGCGACGGCGGTCGACGCACGTCTCTCCTCGACCTTCGCCGAGCACGGTCTCGACAGCGCCTCGTTCGATGTGCTCGCCACCCTGCTCCGCGCCGGCTCACCGCACGAGCTCGCGCCGAAGGACCTCGCCCATTGGTCGATGGTGACGTCGAGTGCGATCGCCCAGCGCGTGAACAAGCTCGTCGAGCGCGGTCTCGTGACGCGCCGCCCGAGCGAGCAGGACGGTCGCGGGACGGTCGTCGCCCTCACCCCGGCCGGCAAGCGCCTCGTCGAAGCGGCCCTGCCCGATCATCTCGCCGCCGAGGAGCGTGTCCTCGACGGCTTCTCCACGGCCGAGCGCGAGCAGCTGGCGTCGTTCCTGGAGCGCCTGGCGCGCACCGACCCCTGAGTGTCGCGGTGGAGGGTGGAGACGGATCCGCTCAGGCGATGCGGCGACCCTCGTTGTGCTCCTGCAGCCACCAGGTCACGCCCTCGTCGTCGGACACCCAGCTCTCCCAGGTGTACGAGTCCTCGGTGATGCCGCTGAAGTTCCACCGGATGAGCTTGTCGTCGTTCCGCGTGCCGTCCTGGCGGATGCCGTCTGAGCGGTGCGGCGTCGCGACGAGCTGGCAGAACTCGCCGCGCCGTGGCTCGACGTAGTTCACCCGCCAGGCGCCCATCAACCGGTCGTAGACACGGAGAGCCGTACTGACCGTCTCCCAGCCCGACGGTTCCGCGTCGTTCGCGACGAGCTGGACGTCCTGCACGGCCCGCCCCTCGAGGATGTACGACACGATCCAGCGGAAGTCGGACTCGACCCACTCGCCACTCTCGTCGTCGAGGCGCTTCGAGTGGACGTCCCAGGATCCGACGAATTGCCCGAACCGGACCATGCGACGCGGGTAGAGCGGCGTCGGCCCGTCGGCGGTGATCGCGCGGGCGAAGTCGGGTCGCTCTGACGTGCTCATGGCGGGGCCTTTCTGCTGGTCCACCTGCTCGCCCGTCGTCGGGACGCCCGCCTCAGTCCTGCGTCAGCGCTGCGTCTCGCCGACGTCGGTCCGGTGGAAGTTCTGGAAGGAACGGGAGGCGGTGGGTCCACGCTGTCCCTGATACCTGGAACTGTACTCGCTCGACCCGTACGGGCGCTCGGCCGGTGACGTGAGCCGGAAGAAGCACATCTGACCGATCTTCATCCCCGGCCAGAGCTTGATCGGCAGCGTCGCGACGTTGCTGAGCTCGAGGGTGACGTGGCCCGTGAAGCCCGGGTCGATGAAGCCGGCGGTGGAGTGCGTGAGCAGCCCGAGACGACCGAGCGAGCTCTTGCCCTCGAGGCGCGCGGCGACGTCGTCCGGGAGGGAGACCCGCTCGTACGTGGACCCCAGGACGAACTCGCCGGGGTGCAGGATGAACGGCTCGTTCGGGAGCGTCTCGATGAGGCGCGTCAGCTCCGGCTGATCCTCCGCGGGATCGATGAAGGGGTACTTGTGGTTGTCGAAGAGGCGGAAGAAACGATCGAGGCGGACGTCGATTGACGACGGCTGGATCATCTCCGGCGAGTAGGGGTCGAGCGCGATGCGGGAGGCGTCGAGTTCGGCTTTGATGTCACGGTCCGAGAGCAGCACGGTGACAGTGTATCGGCCGGGAGCCCGAAGCCTCGGGCCGGTGACGACGCCCGGATTCGCTACGATGCTCGCACGGTGACGACCTCCGCGACCCGGCGGAGACGGGTCGCGCCGCCCCAGCGACCTGGAGGCCTCCGATGACCAGACCGCACGTCCTCATCCTGCAGCACGTCCCCTGGGAGCGACCGGCGGTGCTCGGGGAGGTGCTGACGGCGTCGGGGATCGATTGGACGCTCGACACCATCGTCGAGCGTCGTGAGCTGCCGCCGGCGCGCGAGATCACCGGGTTCGACGGGCTCGTCCTCCTTGGCGGCCCGATGGGCGCGCTCGACGTGGAGGAGCACCCGGGTCTCGGGCTCGAAGCGCAGCTCGTGCGCGATGCGGCGGTGCTCGGCATCCCGGTGTTCGGGGTCTGTCTCGGGCATCAGCTCATCGCGACGGCCCTCGGAGCCACGCTTCACTCGGCGGCCGCGCATGAAGTGGGTGTCGGCGACGTCGAGCTCCTGACCGAGAGCGAACTCGGCATGCGTGGCGAGCGACTGCCGGTGCTGCACTGGCATGGCGACGTCGTCGAGGCTCCGTATGGAGCGACGGTCCTCGCATCGTCGCCGTCGACGCCGAACCAGGCGTTCCGGATCGAGGACCGGGTCTTCGCGACGCAGTTCCACCTCGAGGTCGACCCGCCGATGCTCGACCGGTGGCTCGCGGAACCGCTCATGCTCCGCGATCTGCCGTTCATCGCCGGGACCGCGGAGGAGGCGGCCGACCGGCTGCGGTCCGAGGTCGCCGCGGTGGCGGGGCCGATGCGCGAGGCCGGCGAGCGGTTGTTCGGGGCCTTCGCCGACGCGGTGCTCCGGCGGACGAGCGTCGACCCGTCCCTGCGGTAGGACTCGGACCGCGCCCGGACACAGCACCCCGGACACAGCGAAGCGGCCGGCCCCCGGAGGGACCGACCGCTTCGTGAACTCGAGTTCGAGTTAGAGGGCCTTGCGACCCGTGATCGTCCTGATCAAGAACGCGATGATCGCGATCGCGAGCAGCACGAGGCCGACCCACAGCAGGAAGTTGAGGGACTGGACGAACCCACCGGTGATGGCGAGAACGATGGCAACGACGATGACGATGATGAGCAGGATGTTCATGGTGAAGCTCCTTTCGCAGAACTCCGTCCACCGTATGGGGGCCTGACCATTCCGTCGCGGGGGTTGACATCGCCGGAAGTCGTTCCGCTACGCGCGCGGAGCGCCCCCGCGTTGCACACCTCCGCCGTCCTGCGTTTCGGCTTCCGCCAGCGCGGTGCGCTGACGCGAGCGCGGGCCGCACGCGTGAGCGCGAGTCTCCGGAGGGTCGCGCTCACGCGTATGGGCCGCGCTGAGGCCTGATCCCAGGGGTTCGGACCAGCGCACCGCGCTGGCGCCGGTTGGTGACCTCTCGGGCGGCAGCACCGCGCTGACCAGGGATTCCCGAGCTGAGGGTCGCCCCGGCGAGCTGCGCTAGAGGAGGCCCGGCTGGTCCGCGGGGTCGCCGTCACCGGGCTCGGAGCCCGGGTCGTCGACCGTCGGCGCCGCCATCGGGTCGTCGCTCTCCGGCGCGTTGTCGGGCAGCGCTCGGGAGATCGCCTCCTGCGCGTCGCCGATCGGGTCGTCCATCTCGTCTCGTGGGTCGCTCATGCTGATTTCCTTTCCTCGTGTCCCGACGGTAACGCGGGACGCCTCACAGCCACACCCCCTGGCAGAACGGCCCGGTTCGTCCTACGAGCCGAGTGCCCTGGTCCGTCAGACTGGTGTCGATGACGTCGTCGACGCCGCCGCTTCCGCGAGTCGCTTCGCCGCTGCGAGCACACGTGCACTCGCGAACGGCTCGACCGTCGGCGCCTCGACCGCGTCGAAGACCGCGATCCCGGAGGCGTCGCGGTCGGACCGCGACCAGCCCGGCGACCCGTCCCTGACGAACGCCACGACCGCGCCGTGGATCCGATCAGCGAGCTCTTGCGGCGCATGCGGGCCCGCCACCCGGGTGACGTCCGGGTCGTCGAGCACATCGAAGATGAACGGGACGTCGAGGCAGTGCTCCGCGATCCCACTCACCGCCGAGCGCCACACGAAGTCGGAGACCCAGGTCTCGGCGTCGTCCCGCAGCGTCAGCCAGCGGATGACGCGTTCCCGGAACATGACGTCGCTCACGAAGCGCCCCGCGACGAGTCCCGTGCGTTCGCCGGGCTGGGTCGCGACGTACGCCTCGGCGAGTGGTTCCGGCACGCCCATGAGCTCGAGGGCACACGTCGGCGTCACGGCGTCGAAGTCGTCGAGCCGACCGGTGAAGAACCCGGCGAACTCCTCTCGGGTCGCACTGACGAGCAAGGGCTTATCCGCGCCTCGTCCCGCGGCCATGCCGGCTTCGACGGTGTCGACGACCAACTCGCCGTCGACGACCGGCCCGAGGCCGAGGCGGCCGTTCATCGTCGTCATCCCGCGCAGCACGGACTCGGGATCGGTCGCACCGCCGGGGACGACCTCGAAGCCCTGGGCCTCGATCAGCGTCGCCTCCGGGACGCTCGCGAAACCGGCCAGGGTCGCGGGCACCCCGAGGTGCTCGGCGAGTCGCCCGGTCAGGGTCTGAGCCTCGAGGAGCGGGACGTCGCCGGGGACTCCGGACACCGAGATCGCCCGCTGGAACAGGTGTTGCGCCGACGGGACCGTGAGCAGGGTCATGACGGACCCACCGCCCGCGGACTGGCCGGCGATCGTGACGCGCTGCGGGTCGCCGCCGAACGCCGCGATGTTGTCGCGGACCCACTCGAGCGCGAGGATCCAGTCGAGCACGCCGCGGTTGGCGGGGGCGTCGGGCAGCCAGCCGAACCCGTCGAAGCCGAGGCGGTAGGACACCGAGACCGTGACGACGCCGTCGCGGTTGAATGCCCTGCCGTCGTACCAGGGGCTCGCCGGCGACCCGGCGATGAAGCCGCCGCCGTGGATCCAGACGAGGACGGGTAGATCGGCACTGTCTGCGGCGGGTGTCGGGTCGGGCGTGAAGACGTTGACGTTGAGCGTCGAGTCGCCGGGGATCGACGGTTCCGGGATCGTCGTGATCTCGGCCATGGCCTTCCGCTGCGGTGTCGCGCCGTAGGCGGTCGCGTCGAGGAGGCCGTCCCAGGGGGCCTTGGGCTCGGGGGCCTGGAATCGTCTCGCTCCGGTCGGCGGCTCGGCGAACGGGATGCCGAGGAAGGCGACCGATCCGTCGGCGCGGCGCGTGCCGCGGACCGCTCCCGAGGTCGTCTGTGCGGTGGGCTGCTCGGGGCTGGAATCGGTCGTCATCGGCGGATCCTCCGGGTACTCGGCTGCGCGCTCATCCGACGAACGTCGCGTGGTGATCCGCCCAGTATGCCGCGTCACCCCCGAATCCCGTCCAATGTTCGGGCTTCACCCAGCCGACCGACCCGATGCGCCAGCGCGGTGCGCTGACCCGAGCGCGCCCCGGACACGTGAGCGCGGGTCTCTGGAGACCCGCGCTCACGTCCGATGCACCGCGCTCACGTCAGCGCACCGCGCTGGCCAACCCGACGGGTGCGGGGTTGGCGAGCGGGGTTACGCGACGATTGCCGCGCGGAGGGCTGCCGCGGAGGCTGCCGGGTCGTCGGCCGAGTAGATCGCACCGCCGGCGACGGCGACCTGCGCGCCCGCCTGCTGCACCGACGCGATCGTCGACACGTTCACGCCACCGGCGACCGAGAACGGCACGGCGGCCGCTTCACCGTCGGACAGGAGCGTCTGGAAGGTGAAGCCCTCCTCCGCCTGCTCATCGAGACCGGCGTGCATCTCGACGAATGCGGCACCGAGAGCGGTGACCTCCTTGGCACGCTGCACCTTGTCGGCGACCCCGATGAGGTCGACGACGACGGACTTGCCGTGCGCCTTCGCGGCCTTCACTGCGCCGACGATCGTGCTGTCACCGGCGGTCCCGAGGACGGTGACGATGTCCGCACCGGCGGAGAAGGCGATGTCGGCTTCGAGCTCGCCGGCGTCCATCGTCTTGAGGTCGGCGAACACGATCTTGTCGGGGTGGGCGTCCTTGATCGCGGTGACGGCACGCAGGCCCTCGCTCTTGATGAGGGGCGTGCCGAGCTCGAGGATGTCGACGTAGGGCGCGACCTTCCCGGCGAGTTCGAGGGCTGCCTCGGTGGTGAGGACGTCCATGGCTACCTGGAGCTTCATGTGGTGCTGCTTTCTGTCGTGATGGGATGCGTCCGACGTCTGCCGGGCGCGTAGGAGGGGATCGGGGTGACTACTCGAGGTTCGCGTGGCGCGGCCACAGCTCCTCCGCGCTGACATCGGCGGACTGCCAGAGCGCGTGGAAGAACGCATCGCCGAGCAGCATGATCGCCTGCTCGAAGAGACTCCCCGAGTACTGCACGGAACGCGTGCCGCCGTGGTCGGTCTTCTGCGCGGCGGGGACGACGATCGTCTCGGCGGCCAGCTCGGCGAGCGGGGATCCGGGGTCGGTCGTGATGGCGATCACCTGGGCCCCGACGGAGACGGCCGTATCCGCGGCACGCACCACACCCGTCGTCGTACCGGAGCCGCTGGCGACGAGCAGGACGTCACCCGAGGTGATGGCGGGCGTCGTCGTCTCGCCGACGACGTGCACGGTGAGCCCGAGGTGCATGAGTCGCATCGCGGTCATCCGGAGCGCGAGACCGGAACGACCGGCACCGGACACGAACACGCGGTCCGCCGTTCGCAGGTGGTCGAGTGCGCCGGCGAAGGGAGCCGGATCGGCCTCCAGCAGGCTCGACACGGTGCGATGCAGCTCGGCGTCGATCGCGGTGAGCGCCCCCTGGACCGTCGAGGTCGCAGGCGTCGTCGACGTGGATGGAGGGACGGAGGCCGTGGGGTTCGACATCCCTCCATCCTGGGCGTGATCGGGTAGGTGCACCGCTGCTCGCCCGAACGGTTTCACCTACCCGAACGGGTGGGTGCGGACCGATGGGATAGGGTGCGGACATGACCGAACGCACTGTCACCTACCCGGTCGAGCTGCTCGACGGCCTGGCCTCCGTCGCATCCAGCTCGCTGTTGCGCATCGCCGGTGCGTTCCGAGAGGTCCTCGAGCCCGTCGTCGCCCATTCCGCTCTCGTGATCTTCACCGAGGACTGCACCGGCCGCCCCCGGAAGAAGGCCGGCGACCCCGCGATCGTCGAGGGCGTCACGATCGCCGAGCTCGACGCCGTCCGGCAGCGCACCCCGCGCGGCCCGGTCACCACGGTGACCGCTGATGCCGGACCACACGCCGACCGGCCGACGTCAGCGGTGATCGCAGGAGCGGAACGTCCGATCGCGGCCTGGCTGGCCGACACCGGCGCCCTCCTCGTCCTGACCGACCCGCAGGGACCGATCGACGACCGCCTCGTCGGCGCCCTCTGGGAGGTCGTCGCGGCCGGTATCCGACAGCAGGTCGCGACGGCAGCCCCCGACTACCTCCGTGACTCGCGGGCGGCGTCGAGCGAGCGGGCCGGCGCGATCGCGGAGCTCACCGACGCCCATGCGACGACGCTGGAGTCGATCCTCGCGGTCACCCGGTCGCGTCAGACGTCGGCCGAGGACGCCCGAGCGGCGGTGACCGAGATCGCCTCATCCGCGATGGTCGAGCTGCGGGCGGTGTCCGACCGTGACCGCCAGCTGGCCGAGGAACCGGTCGCGCGCGCCTTCGCCAGACTCCGCGAGGACCTCCGCCCGCTGGCCCGCTTCGGCGGCCCCGAGGTCCAGTTCATCGAGCCGCCCGTCGACGGTCGGGCCCTGCCCGGCGAGGTGGCGCATGCGGGACGGGCGATCGTCCGCGGCACGGTCCTCGCGCTCGTCGAGCAGTCCTCGGTCGGGCGGGTCCGGGTGCAGTGGGACTGCGACGGCAGCAACCTGCTCATCGGCATCCGCGACGACGGCCCCGGCGAGTTGACCGTCGACACCCCGAGCGTGCAGCAGCTCGGCGCTCGCGTCGCGGCACTCCGCGGCCGTCTCGATGTCCAGGCGACGCCCGGGTGGGGCTCGGAGCTGCACGTGACGCTGCCGCTCGACCCGCCGCCCGCGACGCAGACCCGCTCCGGCTCGGCCGCCGCGTTGACCGAGCGCGAGTGGAGCGTGGCCGAGCTGGCCGCCGGTGGAGCACGGAACCGGGCGATCGCCGAGACGCTCACCATCAGCGAGAACACCGTCAAGTTCCACATCGCGAATGTCCTGCGGAAGCTCGGTGTCGGGAGCCGCGTCGAGCTGGCAGCCGCGTTGGCCGACAGCCGCTGATCCCCTCCGGGCTCCGTCGCCGCCTACCGCTTCGAGTTCGTACGACCCCGGTCGCGGTCCCGGTCGCCGAACCGTCGCGTGATGAGCGCCCAGCCGAGGATCCAGCTCCCGAGCGCCGTGACCAGCCACACCACCAGCGGCGCGAGCACCCAGGCCAGGACACCGCGGATGTGGAGGCCGCCGGGGAGGATCGACGCGACGAAGAGCGACACGAGCGTCGTCACGAGTCCGATGCCGCCGAGGATCGCCGAGGCGTAGCGCCGCGCGAGGCGGAGGATGAACGGCCCGAGGACGCCCTGCGCGATCGTGAAGACGACGACGGCGATGATGAAGCCGCCGAGCGACAGACGGACGCCGGGCACGACCCAGTCGGCGACGAGCAGCCCGATCGCCGAGGACAGCAGACTGACGGCGATGCTCAGCAGGAAGCGGGTCATGTGCCGACCCTAGCGCTGGGCCCGTCCCGCACACCACCACCACAGCACGGAGGAGGACAATGGGGGTATGACGGATGTGACGACTCGGACGACCTCCGACCGACTGGTCGACCTGCTCCACGAGGATCCGGTGATCGCCAGTGCGAAGGACGCGGCCTCACTCGACGCCATCCTCGCCTCGGATCGACGCGTCGTCTTCCTGCTGTTCGGCTCAGTCGTCGACGTCGACGTCATCATCGCTCGGTGCAAAGCCGCCGGCAAGATCGTGCTCGTCGACATCGACCTCCTGGACGGCTTCGCCACTCGCGACGTCGTGGTCACCTGGCTCGCGACACGGACACAGGTCGACGGCGTCCTGTCGGCGAAGACCAACCTCATCAAGGCAGCGAAGGCCGCCGGGCTGCTCGCCGTGCACCGCTTCTTCCTGGTCGACTCGTTCTCCTACCATCAGCTCCCCCGCGTCGTCGGACAGTCGCGACCGGACGCCATCGAGATCCTGCCAGGATGCATGCCTCGAGTCATCACCTGGCTCCGCGACGACGTCCAGGTGCCGCTGATCGCGGGCGGCCTCGTGTGCGACAAGGCCGACGTGATGGCCGCGCTCGGTGCGGGCGCCGTGGCCGTCGCCTCGTCGAACCGCGACGTCTGGGCGATGTGACGCGACGAGCGGCGCCGGACGACCCGACGTCGACGCCGCTCAGCCGACGATCGCCGCGGTCTGCCGGTAGACGTCGTCGGTGTGCATGGTGATCGAACGGTGGATCGGCCCGAGCGCCTCGTAGACGGCAGCGTCGTCGTCGCGTGGCTCGAAGCGGTCCCGCTCACGGACCATCACCGCGACCGCGTCGGCGAACGACGGGTGGACCCCGGTTCCGACGGCCGCGCAGACGGCCGCTCCCCGCCCGGCTGCGCTGTCCCCGACCATCCGCACCGTCGGCAGTCGGAAGACGTCGGCGATGATCTGCATCATGAGGTCCGACGACGACCCACCGCCGGAGACCACCACCCGGTCGAAGGCGACGCCGAGCTCCTCCGACATCGCCCGGGCGCGGTCGCCCATGGTCATCGCGATGCCCTCGAGGATCGAGCGGTAGAGGTGCGCCCGTCCGTGCCGCCCGTCGAAGCCGAGCATCGACCCTTTCCGGAAGCTCGCGTCCGCGGGGGCGAGCCAGTCGAGCACGGTCAGGAGGCCGTCCGAACCCGCCGGCACCTCGGTCGCCTCGCGGTTGAGGACGTCCTCGACCCGGTCGCCCGCCGCCGCCGCGGCGGCCGCCGTCGCCGGTCCGAGCAGGTCCCGGAACCAGCTGACCGTCCACATCCCCCGCCGGATGCCGCCGCTCTCGTAGAGATAGCGTCCGGGAGCCGAACCGAAGTTGGTCCAGAACGCGTCGCCCGCGGGGAGGTCGCGCTCACCGACCGACATGCCGGCGATGTACGTGCCGAGCGAGACCAGGAGCGTCCCGGAGTCCAACAATCCGCAGCCGAGGGCCTCGACCGCTTTGTCGTTCGCGGTGGCGATGACCGGGAGTCCCTCGGGGAGCCCGGTCAGTTCCGCCGCCGCAGCGGAGACGGTACCGAGCACGTCGCCGGGTTGCACCAGCTCGAACAGGAGCTCCCGGGCCATCCCCGTCTCCTCGTACCGCCGGTCGTCCTCCGACCACGACCAGGTCGCGGTGTCGATCGGCCAGACCCCTTGGTAGTTGGCCGCGGTGTCACGGAACCTGTCCGTGAGCCGGTGGGTGACATACCCCGAGGACGTCGTCACCCACCGGATGTCATCGTGTTCCGCGACGAACGGCTGCCCGACCCGGGCATCCATCCAGCTCAACATCGGCTGCGCCAGACTGCCGTCGGCCCGCAGCATCGCCCGACAGAACCGGATGGTGCACAGCCCCACCCCGACGATGTCGTCCAGGTCTCCGGGAAACCCCCGCATGGCGATCCGGCAGGCCTCCGCGATGGAGTCCCACACGTCGTCGCCCGGGTGTTCGACCACCCCGGGTCGCGGCAGGTCACTGGGCGCCAGTGGCACCCGGCCCTCGCTCACCGCGGTGCCGTGCTCGTCGAAGATCGTGACCTTCGACGATTGCGAGCCGTTGTCGATGCCGATGAGGTAGCGGGACATGTGGATTCCAGTCGGGTGGGTGCAGCTGTGGACGGGCGAGGGTCAGGGAGCGGTCGCGACGGAACCGGCGTGCTCGGCAGCCGGTTGGATCGCCCCGGTGACGGGGAAGATGGTGCCCTTGTTCATGATCCCGTTGGGGTCGAACGCCGTCTTCAAGGCCGCGAGGATCGGGTAGGCGCTGCCGTGCTCCTGCTCCGTCCACGGGGTCCGGTACTTCCCGATGCCATGGTGGTGCACCATCGAACCACCGTGACGGAGCGCTTCCTCGACGATGATCGCGTTGAGCGGGATGTGGTACTTCTCGATCTCCTCCTCAGGACTGCAGTCGATGCGGTAGTCGTACACGAAGTACATGTTCGTACCGGTCTGGTAGCTGTGCGAGGAGTGACCGCCGAGCATGGTGAGGTCGCCGGCGTGCGGGTACTCCTCCCGGATGCGACGCATGACCGCGTCGTACACGTCCCCGACCGCGGACCAGTCCGCCGACACCTCGGTCGTGTAACCGAGGTGCTGCGACTCGAGCATGACGCGCTTCTCAGCGTCGATCTTGTCCTGCCCCCAGTTCAGGTTGTCGAACCAGGCCTCGATCAACTCCGGTGCCACGGCCTCATGCTCGTGCTTCGCGATCACCCGACGGATCTCCTCGCTGGTCGCCGCGACGATACCCGCGGGGCCCTCGGCCACGAAGACGACGACGCACTTGCCCTTCGAGAAGTGCGCGAAGTGCTGGTTCGCATCCTCAGGGGAATAGAGACGGACCACGGAGGGGTGGAAGCCGTTCGTGATGACCTCGCGCAGGATCGCGATACCGGTCCGCATGTCGTCGACGAGCGCACCGTGGAACTCGTTGTTCTCGGGCTGGTACTTGAACACCTTCACCGTGACCTCGGTGATGAAGCAGAGCGCTCCCTCGTTGCCGATGACGACGTGCCGGATGTCGGGCCCCGCGGCACGACGCGGGACGCTCTTGATCCGGCGGACCTCACCGCCCGGGAAGACCGCTTCGACACCCTGGACCATGTCCTCGATGGCACCGTACAGCGTCGAGAACTGGCCGATGGAGCGCGTCGCGACGAGTCCGCCGTACTGTGCGAGCGGCTTCGACTGTGGCGAGTGCCCGGTGGTGAGCCCGCGTTCCCGCAGGTGGTCCTCGACCACCTGCAGCTGCACACCCGCCTGGACCGTGACCTGCATGTTCTCCTCGTCCACGGAGAGGATGCGGTTCATCCGCGAGCCGTCGAGCACGATGGTGTCGACGACGCTCGTCTCGAGGCCACCCTCGGTACCGGTACGGCCGGTGCGCGGCACGACGTTGACGAGGTTGTCGTTCGCGAATCGTAGGACGGCCGCGACGTCCTCCGTCGACTCGGCGAAGACGATGGCGACGGGCGTCGGGGCGTCGTAGATGCCGTGGACGGCCTGGTACTTCTTGAACCGGTCGACGCTGGCTTCGCGCAGCTCGGTCTCGTCGGTGCTGATCTTGGCGGTGCCGACGAGGTCGGTGAGTCCGGCGAGGATGTCGGCGCGGTCGAGGGTTGCGAGTGAATTGATCATGAAGGGTGTTCCTTTCCGAAGGTGTGCGGTTCTGGGCGACGGACCCGATTACCGGACGAGGTAGCCGCCGTCGACGGTGAGGGTGTGCCCGTTGACGTAGTCCGAGGCCCGCGAGGCGAGGAAGACCGTCGCACCCATGAGGTCGGCGACGTCACCCCAGCGTCCGGCCGGGATGTGGTCGAGCACACGCTGGTTCGTCGTGGCGTCGGCCCGGGTCTGCTCGGTGATGGCGGTGGCGAAGTAGCCGGGTGCGATCGCGTTGACCTGCACGTTGTACTGCGCGAGCTCGTCGCAGTAGGCCTTGGTGAAACCGACGATCCCGTGCTTCGTCGCCGCGTAGGCGGGCGACCACTGACCGCCGAGGAACGCGAACAGCGAGGCGATGTTGATGATCTTGCCCGAGCGCTGTGCGATGAAGTGCCTCGACGCCGCATGGCCGAGTTCGAAGGGGGCGGTGAGGTTGACGGCGATCATCGGGTCCCACTGCTCACGGCCGAACTCCTCGACCGTCGCGAGCTTGCAGATGCCCGCCGAGTTCACGAGGATGTCGAGACCGCCGAGGCGCTCGATGGTGGTGTCGATGATGCGCTGCGGTGCGCCGTCCGCGGTGATGTCGATCTCGAGGAACTCGTACCGGCGACCTTCGGCCTCGATCAGGCGGCGGGTCGTCCCGTCATCGTCGACGAAGCTGGGCACGAAGACGTCGGCGCCGGCCTTGGCGAGGGCGAGCGAGAACGCCTGCCCGAGCCCGGAGTTGCCGCCGGTGACGATCGCCACCTTGCCGGCGAGTGAGAACATCTCGAGTGAGAAGTCGGTGATCTGCATGGGATCAGGCCTTTCGTGAGGGGCTGGGGATGGTCGGGTGGGGAGCGGTGAGGGACGGCTCGTCGAGCCGGGTGTTCTCGACGTCGCGGGCGCGGGTCCGCATGGTCAGCGTGGTGAGGACGGCGCCGGCCGCGGCGGCGACGGCGAGGAAGACGAACATCGCCGAGTAGCCGCCGCCCTGCTGGGGGATGTCGTTCGCCGGGTCTCCGATCCACCACGCGGCGACCGCCGGCAGGAACGCGTCCGGCAGGTACGCGATGCCCGACGCCAAGCCGATGACACCACCGCGCTGAGCGACGGGGATCTCGACCTCGCCGACCGTCGCCCAGTAGACGCCACGAGCGGTGAAGACGGCGAGACTCAGCACGAGCATCAGGGCGACCGCGACCCAGACGAGCGCCGGGCTCTGCGGGAGGACGAGATACCCGAGCGCACATGCGCCGGCCACGATGAAGGTCCAACGGAGGAACCGCGGAGCACTGTGGGTCACCCGGTCGACGACGATGCCACCGACGGGGCCCGCGACGAACTGGAAGACGTAGGTGCGGACGACCCCGATCACGCCGATGAAGGCGGCGGCGACACCGTAGCCGTTCTGCAGGAGCGGGCTGAGGTAGCCGAGCAGCGTGTAGAAGCAGTACATCATCATGATGGTGCCGCCGATGAGCCAGGTGTACTTGTTCCGCGCGGCAGCGGCGAGCTCGCGCAAGGAGACGGCTTGGCGCTCGGCCGCGGCGAGCTCCCGCTGATCCTGTCGGACCGCGACGAGGACGAGGACGGCGAAGACGAGACACAGGACGCCGTAGATGCGGATCATCGTGAGGACACCGTCACTCGCGACGATGGCGGAGGCGACGATCGCCGAGCCGATGAAGCCGATGATCGTCGAGGTCAGTCCACGCGCACCTTCCAGGAACCCGAAGAGCCGCCCCTGTTCGGCGGGTGAACCGAGCAGGCTGATCGACTTCACCAGCGCGGCCCAGTAGAGTCCCGTCCCGAACACCGCGAAGAGGATGTGCCCGACGAGGATGCCGATCGCTCCGGGCACGGTCGCGAGGTAGAGGTCGACGACACCCGTCCCCGCGAGCGCGATGACGATCAGGACCTTCGGCGAGAAGCGGTCCGCGAACCAGCCACCGCAGAAGTACCCGACGACGGCGACGGCACCGAAGACCGAGGTGATCTCACCGTACTGCTGGATCGTGAGATCGAGCGCGTGCGCGGTGTCGGCCAGGAAGACGAATCGGATGTACGCCACCTGGAAGATGACGCCACCCGTCATCGACAGGATGAGGAACGACGTCAGGCGACGGGCCTTGCTCATGACCACTCCTTCGTGGGGGACGCTGGGCGCCTCTGGTTGCACATGGACACAAAAAAAGAGAACAGCGAGCCCTGACGCGATAGCGTCGGTGGGCCACTGTTCTCTGAGTTCTGAGTGACTGCCGACCCCGAGGGGCCGGCCGATGTTCGGATGTAGCTGGAACGATAGCAGAGCGCCGAAGGGCCGTCCACTCCGCTACGGATGTCCGGGAACCGGCTCCGCGTCGCGGCTAGGGCAGCCGTCGCACCGGCGCACCCACCGCTCCGAGATGCTGCGACAGCTCTTGAGCCGCATGCGCCACGTACGTGCCGAGCTTGTCCAGCTGTCCGCCGATCCGCTCCTTGGGCGCACTGACGTTGATCGCCGCGATGATGCGGCCGGAGAAGTCGACGATCGGCGCAGATGCGCCCACGACACCGCGTTCGAGCTCCTCGTCGAGGGTGGCGTACCCGCGCTCCCGGATCCGCTGCAGCTCCTCCAGCAGCGAGTCGAAGTCACGCACCATCGCCTTCTCCAGCGGCGGCGCTTCGAGGACGTGGAATCCGGCGGCGGCCATCGCCGGGTCGAGTGGGCCGACCACCGGTTGGTCCTGGCCGTGCTCGGCGTACCAGGCGGCGAGCGAGCCGCGGTCCCAGTCGCTGATGAGGACACGTCCCGAGGGGGTGCGCCACGCAGCGGTGAGGATCCCCTCCCAGCCCGTGCTGCGGACCTCGTGCGGACTGAGCTCACTCTGGAGCGTGAGCACGTTGCCGCCGCGCAGGACGCAGAGGTGCGTGGTCTCCCGAGTCGCCCGTGCGATCCGACGGAGGTGCATCCGCGCCTCAGCAGCGAGGGTCGCCTCAAGGGTGCGCGCGGCGAGCGAGTACACCCGGCTGCCAAGCCGATACGTGCGCGTCTCGGCGTCGCGGTCGACCAGTCCGGCATCGCACAGGGTCGCCAGACTCCGGGAGATGATCGCCTTGTCGCGTCCGGTCAGCTGGGCGATGCGCATGACACCGAGACCGTTCCCACGGTCGGCCTCGACGCCACCGAGCACCTCGAGGATCTCCACGTCCCGGGCGAGGCCGGAGGAATTGCGTCGAGGTGCCCGCTCACCGTCAGTCATCCGGCCAGCCTATGACGCGGACATCGAACGGACGTCGTTCGGGACCCGGGATCGGAACCGCATTCAGACACCGAACGGATCCGCGATCCCGACGTATCGGGTCTCGAGGTACTCTTCGATGCCCTCGAAACCGCCCTCCCGGCCGAGGCCCGACTGCTTGACGCCGCCGAACGGCGCAGCGGGGTTCGAGACGATCCCCGTGTTCAGTCCGAACATGCCGACATCGAGTTCCTCTGAGAGCCGGAGACCCCGCGCGAGATCCTTCGTGAACGCGTAGGCGACCAGGCCGAACTCGGTGTCGTTGGCGAGCTCGACCGCCTCCTCCTCGGTGGCGAAGGACACGATCGGGGCGACCGGGCCGAAGATCTCCTCGTGCAGGATACGTGCATCGGGCGCGAGTCCGGTCAGCACGGTCGGCTCGTAGAACCAGCCGGAACCCGGAACGGCGCGGCCGCCGAGAGCGATCGTCGCGCCGGAGGCGACAGCGTCCTCCACCAGCTCGTGCACCTTCGTGCGCGTGCCCTCGTCCACGAGCGGTCCGATCTTCGAGTCCGGGGCGGTGCCCCGCGCGATCGTGTGGGTGCGCATGCGCGCCACCAGTCGATCGGTGAACTCGTCGAGGACGGCTTCGTGGACGATCAGGCGGTTCGCCGCCGTGCACGCCTCGCCGCCGTTGCGGAGCTTCGCGAGCATGGCTCCGTCGACGGCCTGGTCGAGGTCGGCGTCGTCGAAGACGAGGAGCGGTGCGTTGCCGCCGAGTTCCATCGAGACTCGGAGGACCTGCTCGGCGGCGTCCGCGATGAGTCGTGTCCCGACCCCGGTCGAGCCCGTGAACGACAGCTTCTTGAGTCGAGGGTCGCGGATGAGTGGCCCGGTCACGGCGCCCGCCCGCGTCGTCTGGACGATGTTGAGGACACCGGCCGGAAGCCCGGCCTCCTCCAGCACGGTCGCGAACAACAGCGAGGTCAGCGGGGTGAGCGCTGCGGGCTTCAACACCATCGTGCAGCCGGCCGCGATCGCCGGGGCGATCTTGCGCGTCGCCATCGCGAGCGGGAAGTTCCACGGGGTGATGAAGAGACTAGGGCCGACCGGACGTTTCGTGACCAGGAGCCGCGAACGACCGTCGGGAGCCGTGGCGTATCGGCCCGAGATGCGCGAAGCCTCCTCGGAGAACCACCTGAGGAACTCGGCACCGTAGGCGACCTCGCCGCGTGCCTCGGCGAGCGGCTTGCCCATCTCGAGTGTCATGAGCAGGGCGAAGTCGTCGGCGCGGGCGGTGACGAGATCGAACGCCCGCCGGAGGATCTCCGCGCGCTCGCGAGGTGCCGTGCGCGCCCACTCGCGTTGCGCTCCGTGCGCTGCGGCGAGTGCGGCCTCGCCGTCGTCCGGGGTCGCATCCGCGATGTCGAGTAGGGTCTCGCCCGTCGACGGGTCGGTGACCGCGAACGTCGCGCCGTCGGATGACGCCCGCCACTCGCCGCCGACGAACACGCCGGTCGGCAGGCTCGCGAGGAGGGCTCGCTCGTCGTCGACCCGACTGGAATCGGCGAGGTCGCCGATCGACACACGCATGGAGTCGCTCATGCCACGGCCTCCCCGCGGTCGGCGAGCCGGAGCTCCACACCGATCAGGTCCTCGTACAGCTTCACGGGCGTCATCTCACCGGCCAGGTCACCGTACTGCGCCCGAGCGCGGCGGTAGATCTGCTCGACGAGACCGGAGACCTCGGCCGGGACGCCGACCGAGCGGGCCAGGTCGATCGACAACCCGAGGTCCTTGCACGCGAGCGCGATCGCGAATCCCTCGTCGTAGTCGCCGTGCTCCAGGATGGACAGGACGTCGCTCTGGATGAAGTTGCTGTTCGCCGGGCTCGCGATGAGTGATTCGCGCAGCACACCGAGGTCGACGCCCGCCTTGACACCGATGCTCAGGACCTCGGCCGTCGCGACGAGGTGCGAGAACCAGAGCTGGTTGATCATGAGCTTCACGGCGTACCCGGCACCGTGTCCACCGACGTGGAGGATCCGCTCGGCATCGCCCATCGCCTCCAGCACCGGGCGGAGCCGGGCGACGTCGGCGGCGTCGCCACCCACGAAGATCTGCAGCATGCCGTTGGCCGCACCGACCGACATGCCACTGACCGGTGCGTCGAGGATGTGGAGCGCTCGATGTGCCGTCGTCGCGCGGACCTGGTTCGCGACCTCGGGTACCGAGGTGGACATGTCGATCCACGTCCCGCCGTCCGCGATCCCGGCGAGGATGCCCGTGGATCCGTTCACGACGGCGTCGACATGACGCGGGGTCGGCAGCATCGTGATGACGACGTCGCTCGCCGCTGCGACCGCGGCCGGGGTGTCCGCCCACTGCGCGCCGCCGGCGAGGAGCGCGTCCGCGGACTCACGGCGGATGTCGTTGACGACCAACGGGAATCCGGCGGCCTGGAGGTTGCGGGTCATTCCTGAGCCCATGTTGCCGAGTCCGATGAACCCGATGGTGAGCTGGTGCGCGTCGGGCGGAGGGACGTCGATGGTGTGCGACGGCGAGGTCATGATGGTTCTCGTTTCTGGAAGGAGGTGATCGAGTCGGACGGTGTGGTGGTCAGACGGAGTATCGGGCGACGGCGTCCCAGTCGATCTCGACGCCGAGCCCCGGGGCCTCGGGAACGGCGAGGGTGCCGTCGGGATCGATCATGAGCGGCTTCATGAAGAAGTCCCGCCGCTCAGGCGTCCACCCTGGCGGATCGAAGGGGAACTCGAGGTACGGCCCCGCATCGACACCCGTGGCCACGTGCAGGTTGGCGAGCAGGCCGAGACCGTTGCTCCAGGTGTGCGGAGTGAAGCCGCGGTGACGGAGGTTCGCGGACTCGGCGACCTGGCGTGCGCGGTACATGCCGACGGCGAGCGCGACGTCCGGCTGGTAGATGTCGTAGGCGTCCGCCTCGATGAGGGCCATCATCTCGCCGAGGCTTCGGACCATCTCGCCACCCGACACCTGCATGCCGGTCTGCGCCCTGACCTGCTGCGCCCCGGTGACATCGGCCTGCGGGAGCGGTTCCTCGAGCCAGAGCACTCCCAACTCACCGAGTTCGGCGGCAAGGCGCTGCACCCTCGCGAGTGGGAGCGCAGCCTCGATGTCGCCGGACATCCGCCACATCTGGTTGAGGTCGACCATGAGGTCGAACCCGTCGCCGACCGCCTCGCGCGCTGCACGGACGGTGGCGACGCCTTCGACGAGTCGATCGCGGGCGATCCGGATCTTGACGGCCCGGAACCCCGCCTCCCGCGCGGCGAGGACGGACTCGGCACGCTCGGACGGCGACTGCAACTCGCCACTCGACGCGTACGTCGGCAGGCGGTCCCGAGCACCCCCGAACAGGACGCTCACCGGCAGGCCCGCCACCTGGCCGATGATGTCCCAGAGCGCCGCCTCGAGCGGCCAGTACCGCCCGCCGTGGAAGTTGATCGTCTCGATCCGCCGCACCTGGTTCAGGATCTGCAGCGGGTCGGTGCCGATGAACAGGTGCTCGAATGCTTCGAAACCGTCCATCGTGTCGCCGGAGCCGTAGCCGACCACCCCGGCGTCCGTCTCCACCGTCACGAGCGTGGCGGGGAAGTCGGTCCGCGGGACCGGGTCCCACGCCGCGCGGAACGGCGGATCCAGCGGCAGGTTCATGCGCGTGAGACGGATGGCGGTGATCTGCATGGACGGTTCAGCCTCTCGGCGTCGGGGTGTAGAACGGGTTGGTCGGTGCGTCGCGCGCGGCGAGCACGTCCTCGGTGGCGGGGAGGCGGTCGACACCGTTCCCGAGCGCCGTGCGGGTCGCCGTCCGGTTGTGCTCGTAGACCGCATCGGCGTCGTCGGCCGAGGGGTTCACCCACACGGCCGCGATCACGACGTGGCTGTCGGCCTGCTCGGCGGTGATGACCCCGTCGGCCAGCGCGTCAGCGACGCCGGCGGCGACCCCCGCCTGCGCGGGCCCCCAGATCAGCAGACCGTGCTCGTCGGACGCCGGAGCGGCCTTCGTGACGAACAGGGTGAGCGGCTTCACCGGGAGCGACGGCCGCAGCACCGCCACGAAGGGGACGTGGCCCTGGCTCGGCGAGGCGAGCGCCGAGGCCCACGCCGTCCCGGCCGGACCGTCGCGGTGGCCGAGCACCGTGTTGATGTGCGCGGCGTTCGCACCCTCGCCGATGAAGCTCTCTCCGATCTGGAGACCCGCATCGCCCATCAGATGAGTCCCTGCTCTTCGAGCCAGTCCGTGGCGATGTCCTCGGGGTCCTCACCGTCGACGTCGGCGAGCGCGTTGAGCTTCTGCATCTCCTCGGTCGTGAGGAGCTCGGACAGCGGCGCGAGGACCTCGGCGATCTCCGGGTACTCGTCGAGCGTCTTCTGCTTGAGCGTGAACGCGCCCTGGTAGACGGGGAAGAACTCCTTGTCGTCCTCCATCACCGTGAGGTCGAGGGCCTTGATCCGGCCGTCGGTCTGGAAGACCTCGCCGAAGTTGCAGTCGTCGCCCTTCTGCGTGGCCGTGTAGATGACGCCGGTGTCGAGGAGTGCGACGTTCGAGTCCGGCACGTCGAGACCGTAGGCGGCCTTGAGACCCGGCCACCCGTCGTCGCGCGTGGAGAACTCGCTCTCGATGCAGAACGTCTGCTCGGCGACCGGCAGCTTCGCGATGTCGCTGAGCGTCTTCACGCCGAGCTCTTCGGCCTTGTCGGAGCGGATCGCGAAGGCGTACGTGTTGTTGAGCGGCGCGGGGTCGAGCCACGCGATGCCCTTCTCCGCGTCGACCTTCTTGGTCGCGTCGAACTGCGCCTCGGCACCCTGCACCGGAGCGGTGTTGCCGTTGTACGTGATCCACGAGGTGCCGGTGTACTCCCAGTACCCGAGGAACTCGTCGTTCTCGAGGGCTGACCGGACGTTCGCCGAACCGACGAGCTTGGTGTTCGCTTCGGTGTCGGCACCGTGGGCGTTGAGCAGCTGGCTCGTGAGATGGGCCAGGATGAACTGCTCGGAGAAGTCCTTGGCGCCGATGTCGCCGGACAGACCGTCGAGTTCGTCGCCCTTGCTGGCCGATGCCGCTCCGCCGCCGGAACAGGCGGACAGGGCGAGCGCCCCGATGGCCGCGAGACCGATCAGCGAGAAGGTGGTGCGTTGCTTCATTGCGTGCTCCTTGGTGGGTGGATGTGCTGTGGTGTCGGGTGCTGCGTTGGTCGGGATCAGATGCCCTTGGGTTTGAGGAGGTCCTCCGCGAGACCGGCGATCCAGTCGATGAGGAGGGCGATGCAGGCGACGAGGACGGCGCCGACGATCAGAACGGGGAAGCGCTGGAGTTTCAGGCCGTTGACGATCATGTCGCCGAGCCCGCCGGCGTTGATGAAGGTCGCGATGGTGGCGACGCCGACGCAGAACACGAGCGAGGTGCGGAGACCCGCGAGGATCACCGGCTGTGCGAGCGGGAGCTCGATGCGCAACAGGACCTGGTTCGGCGTCATCCCCATGCCTCGCGCGGACTCACGCACGTTCGCGTCGACCTGTTGCAGGCCGATCATGGTGTTGCGGAGCACGGGGAGGAATGCATAGATCACGAGGGCGACGAGCGCCGTGGTGTAGCCCGTCTGCCAGACGATGGCCAAGAGGATGACGACACCGACCGCGGGAGTCGCCTGCCCCACGTTCGCGATGCCGAGAATGGTGCCGCGCAGTGCCCGTGAGCGTGTCCGGCTGAGCAGGATGCCCGTCGGGATCGCGAGCACTGCGACGAGAGCCGAGGCCACGACGGTGAGGCTGAGGTGCTCACCGACGCGGAGCGTGATGTAGGTCCAGTTGAGCGTTCGCTCCTCGATGGAGTCGAGCTGGATGGAGGACAACCAGATCAGGAGCGCGGCGAGCGCGACCACGACGATGATCGGCACGGTGAAGCGCTTGAGCGTCCAGAAGCGTTCCCGGACCGGCTGTTGCCGAGCGGTCGCGATCGCCATGGTGGCGGATTCGATGCTCATCTCACGCCCCGGCGCTCGTCGAGGGCAGCTCGGCCCCGAGGGCTTGCGAGATGCGCTCCATGTCGAGCGAGCCGACGACCCGGCCGTCGGAGACGACATCGATCGCGGGCGAGCCGTTCAGGACGAGGGCGTCGAGCGCATCGCGGAGGCTGTCGCCGATGTCCACGGTCAACGGGCCGGCTCCGCTCGCAGCGCCCAGTCCGGCATCCGCCACGGGCAGGAGCGCGAGCCGCTTGAGCGCGGCGCCCTTGCCGATGAAGGAGGAGACGTAGGCGTTGGCCGGCTCCGCGAGGATGTTCGCCGGGGTGTCGAACTGTTCGATGTGGCTTCGTTCGCTCAGCACCGCGATGCGGTCGCCGAGCTTGATGGCCTCGTCGAAGTCGTGCGTCACGAAGATGATCGACTTGCCGATGCTCGCCTGGAGTCGGAGGAACTCGGCCTGCAGCTTCTCCCGCGTGATCGGGTCGGTCGCACCGAACGGCTCGTCCATCAGCATCACCGGCGGGTCTGCGGCGAGCGCCCGGGCGACGCCGACCCGCTGCTGTTGACCGCCGGAGAGCTGTTTCGGGTAGCGGTTCGCGAAGACACCGGGGTCGAGTTGGACGGTCTGCAGGAGTTCGTCGATGCGTTCGGCGGTCCGCTGTTTCGTCCACCCGAGCAGCTTCGGCACGACGCCGATGTTCTCCGCGATCGTCATGTGCGGGAACAGCCCGATCTGCTGGATGACGTAGCCGATGTGCCGGCGGAGCTCGTTCGGGTCGAGCGAGAGCACATCGCGGCCGTCGATCGAGATCGAACCGGAGGTCGGCTCGATGATGCGGTTCACCATCTTCATCGTGGTGGTCTTGCCACAACCGGACGGTCCGACGAACATGATGAGCTCGCCCGGATCCACGGTCATCGAGAACTCCTCGACGGCCGGAGCGTCCTGGCCCGCGTAGACCTTCGTGACGTGGTCGAGCACGATGCTCGCACCGTCGGTCTTGCGGGCGATGGCGGTGATGGCGGTATCCGTTGATTCAGACACGAAGCCCCCTCGAGGTCGAGTAGCGGGTGATGAGGACGAAGAGCCCGTCGACGACGAGCGCGAGGATGATGACGCCGACGGTCCCGGTGAGCGCGAAGTTCAGAGCGTTCTTCGAGCCGAGCGACGACAATCCCTGGAAGATGAGCTGGCCGAGCCCGGGACCCGCGACATAGGCGGCGATCGCGGCGATGCCGATGGTGAGTTGCGCGGCCACGCGGACCCCGGTGAGGATGATCGGCCACGCGATCGGCAACTGGATCGTGAAGAGGACCCGAGTCGGGCTCATCCCCATTCCTCGCGCCGACTCCATGATCGCCGGGGACACCTCGCGCAGACCGACGACGGTGTTCCGCACGATCGGGAGGAGCGAGTAGAAGACCAGCGAGATCACGGTGGGGGTCCAGCCGAGGCCGAAGATCGGCGTGATGAGCGCGAGCAGGGCGAGCGACGGGATGGTGAGGGCGACGCCGGCCGCAGCGATCGTCACCGAGCGGGGGACGGGCTTGTTCCAGACGAGGAGCCCGATGCCGATGCCGACGAGCATCGCGATGATGAGCGAGAGGGCGACGACCGCGAGGTGCTGGGCGACGAGCTCGAGGATGTCGTCCCAGCGTCTGCTCCAGAAGCGGAGCAGGCCATCGAGATCGAATGTGGTCACCGAGATGCCTCCGTACTCATCGTTGAGGGGATCCGGTGCGTCATGCGCCGGTTCAGACATCCGGAACTCTATGGTTCGAGTTTCTATTTACACAACGCCAATTGTGTATATGGCAAATTTGTCGAGTACGCGCGACTGAGCGGAGGCGGATCGTCGCCTGGCGAACGGCCGGACGACGACATGCCTCCCCTCAGGAGTGCCGGGACGGCTCAGTCGAGGGCGAGCACCCGCCCGGTGCCGACCCCCTCGACGGCACGGACGAACGCCAGGCCGACCACGTCGGACGCGACCGGAGGGAAGCCCGGGAACGCGTCGTGGTAGCCGGTGGCCTCGGCCAGCACCGTGGGGCTGACGGCGTTGATGCGGATGCCGCGCGGGAGTTCCGGGGCGGCACCGATCACGAAGGACTCGACCGCCCCGTTGGCCATCGAGGCCGCAGCACCCGTCGCGATCGGCTCGCGGGCGAGGATGCCCGTCGTGAGCGTGAAGGAGCCACCGTCGCGGACGAACGGGGTCCCGATGCGCACGACGTCGAGCTGGCTGAGCACCTTGCCGAGGAAGGCCGCACGGTAGTCGTCGCGCGTCAACTCCTCGACGGGCTTGAACGGGACCGATCCGACGGCGACGATGACCGCGTCGACCTCGCCCACCTCGGCGAACAGCGCCTCGATCGACGCCTCGTCGGTGGTGTCGACGGCAGGCGTCGTCGAGCGCGACACCGCGATCACCTCGTGACGCTCTGCGAGGGCGTCCTGCGCCGCTCGTCCGACATGTCCACTCGCACCGATCAACAGCATTCTCATGCGGGCGACGCTAGCACCGGCTCCCGACGGCGGCATCGTCGATCGACGGCGTCAGTGGGCGTCGTCCATCCCGGTGACGTGGACGGCGTAGCCGTGGCAGCCGGCGAGCTTCCAGTCGTACGGTTGATCGTCGGGGTTCGTCCCCCACCGGGCCAGGAAGGCGGCGTCGGTCGTCTCGCTCATGACCATGCCGAAGAGTGCATCCAGGATCTTCGATCGGTCGTTCGTCCACGCGTACCAGAACCCCTGATCAGCCATGCACTTCGCGATGATCTGCTGCTGTGCCTCCCAGATCCCGTCACTGAGGTACGAGTCGGTGCTGGGCACGATCGAAGCCGGGTCGGTGGTCGCGTCGTACCAACCCTCCGGCGTCTGCGAGTAGTCGACGCCGGACGCCGGCGAGACGGGTTCGCCAGCGTCCGGCGTGGCAGTGGGATCCGCGGGCACCACGGGTTCGACGGGCGGGAGTTCGTCGAGCGACGCTGCGGCCTCGGCGACCGCTTCGAGGGATCGCGCGTCGTCAGCGGCCGCCTGGGCGTTCGACACCCCGATGAACACCCCGCCGGCCGCCACCGCGAGCACCCCGCTCATCGCGATGCCGAGCCCGATCCGTCGACGGAGCGTTCCGGGACTCCGGCGGACGGGTGCCACCTCCTGCGCCGCCTCTGGCCCGTCGTGGATCTCGTTCCCGCTCATACCGTCTCCCCCTGCATCGACGCCGCTGCGTCCCGTTCCGCCGTTCGACGGCCCCCCGGCCACCACCACACGGCGGCTCCGATGAACCCGAGTGCAGCACCCACTCCGATCGCCACACTCATCACCCACCACGGTTCGACACCGGCTCCGTGCGAACTCAGACGGGACACGATGAGCACGCCGGTCGCGCTGACGCGGTACATGATGTCGCCCGCGAGCACGCCGATGAGGACCGCTGCGGGCGCAAGGAGCCCCGCGCCGAGCCATCGACTGCGTCGCCGCAGCGACAGCACGAGCCCCACGACGCCCAGGACCGCGGCGACCGCCACACCGAGCGCGCCCGCCGGCACCTCGACGACGTCGCCGATGACGAGCGCACGGAGGATGCGGACGAGGAGGAACAGTGCCGCTCCGGTGACCAGGGCGCCGCCCGTGACCACGAGGGCTGCGAGGACGTCGCCGGCCCGCCGCATGCCGAGCGGCATCGGATCGACGCCGTGGCCCGCGCGCAACTGCCCGGAGCGCCACGAGAGGTCGTGCGGGATCCCACGGATGGCCCGCAGCATGATGTCACGCCGGAGCCGTTGCGGCGTGACGCCCGCCTCCTGGGCCCAGACGGCGTGCTCGTGCAGGTCGGACGCGATCTCGTCGCGGCGCTCCCCGGCGACATCGGGCGAGAGGTCGCGGGTGTACCACCCGCACCAGTTCAGGACCCGGTGGGCGGCTGTGCGGTACTCCGGCGTCCGGATGGCGGTCACGCGATCGCCCCCTGCGTCCATGCCGCACCCGCCGGCCTCGCCGCGGCGGCCTGCTCTCCGGCGATCCTCGCGTGCTCCCGATCCCGGGCCGTCGCGCCTTCACCGGTGATCCGGTACAGCCGCCGACGGGGGCGACCCTCCGCCTCCGCGACCTCCGGGTCCTCCCAGGTCGCCTCGATCAGGCCGGCGTCGGCCATCCGCGACAAGGCCTTGTAGAGCGTGCCGTGGGCGGTGAGGGCGGCGTCCCCGGCTTCGGCGAGCTGCTTGGCGAGGGCGAACCCGTAGAAGCTCCCCTCGGTCGACTGCAAGACGGTGCCGACGTCGAGGATGTCGAGCTCGAGCGGGAAGAGCGTGCCGGGTCGTCTGCGTGCCATGGAGCCACTATAGGAAGATAGGTTCCGATACGTCAAGCTGCCCTCGCGCTGAATTGCCCAAAACTGCACACGTACCGCCGGTTTCCGTGCAATTCCAGGCGACTCAGCGGGGGTCAGCTCCCGTCGCGGAGGTCCGTCGGGGGTGTTGCACCGAACGCGATCTCGTCGAACCGCGCCTCGCAGGGCGGACCGAGCGGCGCCTGCGAGAGGAACCCGACGCGCACCGGGGCGTCGCTGTGCAGACGGAAGACCCGGACGAAGTCCCACGTGACACCGTCGGTCGAGCTGTGGAACGCCCAGGCCTCACCGAGACGGCTGACACGCATCCACACGTGGTCGGCCGTGACGTGCGTCGAGTTCACGTCGTCCGACCAGGTGTTCGTCACGACGCTCACCACCATCGCCTGCCCCTGCGGCGACTGCTCGAAGCAGAGCTTGGCCCAGTGCTCGTCGTCGATCCAGAGTGCGAGGGCACCGGCGTCGAAAGTACTGCGCTCGCCCACGACCGCGACCCGTGCCGAGAGCGTGAAGTGGTCGGGTGCGTCGAAGGCGAGCGCCGTGGCACGCAACTCACGCGGCCCACCGAGCGAGCTGTTGCTCCAGTCGACGCCGGCGGCGGAGGTGAGGGTGAGCGCTCCGGCATCGGCGTCGAACGATGCGATTCCGGGGGTCGAGGTCCAGGCTAGGTCGGGAAGCCCGTCGATGCGGGTCACGTCGGTGTGCATGGTCCGACCCTATCGGGACCGCACGTTCCCCTGAGTCGCCCGGATCTGCTCGGCATCCGGCCGACTCCGTGCAGATCCGGGCAGCTCAGCGAGGCGCCGGGACGTCGACGACGCGTTCCTCCCCGACGGCTACGGCGAGCGAACCGTTGGAGGCCGACGCGACGTCCGCCTGGAGCCGCTCCAGCTCCGCCGGCGGGACCCACAGTTCCAGCTCCGCCTGCGCCCCGTAGGTCTGATCGCCGAGCGTCGCGCCGTGGCTACCGGCCCAATCGCGCAGCAGGTTGTCGTACCGCCCGGCGTCGGCGTGCGGGACGACGAGGGTCGCGCGGGTCAGCGTCTCACGGCGCACGAGCGCGGCGAGGTCGAGCGTCTCGGAGGCCGCGGACGAGTACGCACGGACGAGCCCGCCCGCCCCGAGCTTGACGCCGCCGAAATACCGCGTGACGACGACGACCACGTCGGTCAGCTCGCGCCGCCGGATGACCTCGAGGATCGGCATCCCCGCCGTGCCGGACGGTTCACCGTCGTCGGACGAGCGGGCCTGGTCGCCGAGCAGCCCGGTGACCATCGCGACGCAGTGGTGTCGTGCGTCCCACGCCTGCTTCTTCACCCGCGCGATGACCGCTTCGGCGTCCTCCGGCGACGCGACCGGGTGAGCGAGGCCGAGGAAGCGCGACTTCTTGATCACGAGTTCGTGCTCGACCGGCGCAGCGATCGTCGCCGGGTACTGCCGCGCGGTGGTCATCCGTCCGAGCGTACTCGGCCACTGCGCTGGAGGGGCCGGCCGGCTACGGACGCAGCACGTCGTCGGCCGGGTGGGCCTGCACGTGCCCACGGACGAAGATCAAGCCGATCACGGCCACGAGCATGATGAGCAGGTTGGCCGGACCGGCGATCGCCAGGAACACGCTCTGACCGGCGGCCGCTCCCGCGTGGTCGATCCCACCGGTCGAGAGGAAGAGCGTCGGGTCGTAGAGTCCGTGGATCAGGATCGGCCAGATGAGGTTGCCGGTCACCCGGAGCGTCAGGTACATGCACACGCCGAATCCGAAGGTGTAGACGACGGTCACGAGCACGGTCGTGACCGGTTGACCCGACAGGAGGTTGGACGCGTGCAGCAGCGCGAAGACCAGCGAGGAGATCACCATCACGATCCACTCCGAACTTCCGGCGTCGCGCAGCATCTTCACGACCAGACCGCGGGTCAGGATCTCCTCGGCGAACCCGATGAACACGCCGGACAGCATCGCGACCACGACCACGGAACCCTCGTAGCTCCCGTAGTCGATGCCGAGCAACCGCAGGACGACCGCGGCGAGGATCACGATCGGAGCAGCCCACATCCACCAGCGTCCCCGGATCGGCTGCTTCGCGAAGAGCTCCCGGAACCAGCCGACCGAGAGCACGAAGCCGGCCAGAAGGACGGAGCCGATGATGAGCGGCAGCATGAGCCCGAAGAACACGCTCTGCGGGGTCGCGAAGAGGTCCTCGCCGATCTGCGATTTGAAGAGCTGCCCGACGACCCAGCCGGCCCCGAGGTAGAGGGCGAGGTAGACGATGGCCAGCAGGAATGCCCGGCCGATACCGCCCTTCGCCCAGAAGTCGTGCCATCCGTTGGTGGTGAGTGTCCGCTGACCTCTGTGCCCGTGACCTCTGTGCTCGCCCATGCGTCGATCCAACCACTCAACGGGCCCGAGCGTCGGACAATCCGGGAGGTCAGTCGGCGAGCGCCGCCGCGGCGTTGCTCCAGACCGCGTAGAGGACGAAACCGCCGAGGGCGAGGAGCCCGAGCACCGGTTGAGCGAGGACGATGACCGCCCAGGCGGCCAGGAGGACAAGCGAGAGCAGCGAGGTGCCTGGCCGACGGACGGTCCGGACGAGCCCGCCGAGCAGCTGTGCCCGGAACCGCAGGCCCGGAGCGGCCGCCAGCCCGGCGAACACGCCGAAGGTTGCGACGACCGCGAGCAGCAGCACGACGACGAGCAGCGGCCCGAGCAGCATCGCGAACGGCGTCCCCCACACGGCGACGATGTCGATCACGACGACGAAGGTGAGCGCGCACACGAGCGACCACACGGCGAGCGCCGGTCGCCACGTCCGCAGCAGGCCGATCCCGACCTCCCGCAGTGGCCCCGCATCGGCGGCGTCGCGCGACCGCTGGAACGACCAGCAACCGGCGGCGAAGGCGGGGCCGAGCGGGAGCGAGCACAGCAGCAGGAACGGCCAGCTCGCGAGCGGCTCGGCGACGAGGACGATCGCGGCCGCCAGCGGGAGCGCGCCGACCCCGACGCCGACGCCCACCATGAGGGATCGGTACACGACGCCGAACACCGACTCGAAGGTCTCCCGGCGCGGCTGCAGCAGTCCGCGCACGCCGCCGGCACGGCTGTCCGCCCGCCGCTCGGTCACCGCGGTCATCCCTTCATCCCGCTCGTCGCGATGCCCTGGATGAAGTAGCGCTGGCCGAGGAGGAAGATCAGCACGATAGGGATGACGGAGACGACGGACCCGGCCATGATGAGCGCGTACTCGGCGTCGTACTGCCCGACGAAGGAGCGCAGACCGAGCTGCACGGTCCAGAGGTCGTTGCTCGTCAGATAGATGAACGGACCCATGTAGTCGTTCCAGGTGGAGACGAAGGTCAGCAGCGCGAGACTCGCGAGCGCCGGCTTGGTGAGCGGCAGGATGATCCGCCACCAGATCGCGTACTCGTTGAGGCCGTCGATGCGGGCGGCCTCGCTCAGTTCGTCGGGGATGGTCAGGTAGTACTGCCGCATGAGGAACACCCCGAAGGCGCCGAACGCCTGCAGCAGGATGATCGAGAGGTGCGTGTTCACGAGGCCGGCGTTCTGCATCATGATGTACTGCGGGATCATGTAGGCCTGCCACGGCACCGCGATCGTCGCGATGTAGGCCACGAACAGGACGTCACGTCCCTTGAAGTGCATCTTCGAGAAGCCGTAGGCGGCGAAGCTCCCGGTGAGCACCTGCAGGATCGTGATGGTGACCGATAGGAACAGCGAGTTCTTGAGGTAGGTCAGCATCGGGATGCGGGTCCAGATGTCGACGTAGTTCTGCCAGACGAACTCGGTGGGGATCCACTGGACGGGGATCGAGAACACCTCGTTGTTCTGCTTGAGCGACGACGAGACCATCCAGAAGAACGGGACGAAGATGATCGCCGTCAGTGCCGCAAGCATGATGTAGATGAGCACGCGGCGCAGCGGCGAGATCGGACCGTGGCGGCGCACCCGGGTGCGCTTGCCTCCAGCACCGGGCAGCACGGGCGGGGTGATGGCGTCGGTGACCTCGGCGATCGCGACCTCCGCCGACGACGGGACCGTGGACGAGGCACGCGTGGTGGCACTGGTCGACATCAGCGTTCCTTCCTCTGCTGCAGCTTGAACTGGACGACGGTGAAGACGAGCACGATGACGAACAGCACGAGCGAGATCGCCGAGGAGTATCCGAAGCGGTTCTCGGTGATGCCCTCGCGGTAGATGAGCTGCGAGAGGACGAGCGTGGACCGGCCTGGGCCGCCTCCCGTCATGACGACGATGAGGTCGAACACCTTGAAGCTCGCGATCGTCACCATGATGAGGACGAAGAACGTCGTCGGACGCAGCGACGGGATCGTGATGTTCCAGAACCGCTGCCAGGCGTTCGCACCGTCGACCTCGGCGGCCTCGTAGTACTCCTGCGGGATCGCCTGGAGCCCCGCGAGGTAGAGCACCATGTAGTAGCCCATGTCGCGCCACACGCTCGTGATGATCACGGCCGGCATCGCCCACGCGGAGCTCGTCGTCCAGCCGGGCGGGTCCGCGACACCGATGAGCTCGAGGAACTGGTTGATCGGGCCGGCGGTGGGGTTGAAGAGCATGTTCCACACGACGGCGACGGCGACGAGCGAGGTGATGTACGGGAAGAACATCGCGGTGCGGAAGAAGCCGAGGCCGCGCAGCTTGCGGTTGAGGAGCAGTGCCAGGCCGAGCGACGCGAGGATCGTGAGCGGGATGTGGCCGGCCGCGTAATAGGCGGTGTTGCCGAGTGCGATCCAGAAGGACTCGTCACGCATCATGCGGGCGAAGTTCGCGAACCCGACCCACTCGGGCGGTGAGTACGAGTCCCACTTCATGAAGGCGATGACGAACGCCGCGCACATCGGGATGAGGGTCAGGAGGGCGAAGCCGATGAAGTTCGGCAGGATGAAGCTCCAGCCGACGAGCGCATTCCTGCGGACGCGACTGCTGGAGCGGGTGCGTTGCGGTGGGGCTGCGATCGCCATGACGAGCCTTTCGAGGACGGTGGTGCGGGGTCGGTGGGGACGCGCCGGGCGGACGCGGGGATCGCGGGGCCGAGCGTGCCGGCCCCGCGATCGCGACTAGTCGACGAGGACGTCGTTCTTGACGCGGTCCTGCATCTTCGTGATGGCGTCGTCGACGTCCGACTCGCCGACCATGATGAGGTCGTGCTCCTCGTCGAGGATCGAGCTGACGTCGGAGGAGTACTCGCTCACGGGCATCTCGAGGACGACGTCCTTCGGCTCCTGGAACGCCTTGGCCGAGAGGTCGTCGGTCGGGAGGGCCGTGAACGCCGCGGTGACGTCGTCGGACTGGTACGCGGGGACGACACCGATCGCGGCGATGGCCTTCGCGCCGGCCTCACTCGCGGCGAACTCGAGGAAGGTCTTCGCGGCGGCCTGGTGCGTGGAGTTCTTGTTGACGGCGAACGCGGTCGGCGAACCGAACGTCACCGTCTCCTCACCGGCCTTGAGCTGCGGCATCTGCGCGACACCCCAGTCGACGTCGGTCGCGCCGCTCTCGATCGACTGCGCGATGCCCGCGATGTACCAGGTGCCCATCGGCATCATCGCGGCCTTGCCGGTCTCGAACATGGTTCGGTAGCTGATCTGCTGGGTCTTGGCCGTGCCGTAGTCGAGCGCGTAGCCCTTGTCCTGCAGGTCGAGGGTGAGGTCGTACTGGTCTTGCATGAAGCCGTAGTCGCCGCTGATCAGGTCGCCGCCGGTCTGTGCTGCGGCGATCGACTGGACGACGGAGCGCCAATAGTGGTTGTACGTGCCGTAGACCTTGGAGTCGCCGTCGCCCGAGGTGAGCTTCGCCGCGATGTCCGCGTACTCGTCCCAGGTGAGGTTGTCGGGGTGCTCGATGCCGGCCGCGTCGAAGATGGCCTTGTTGTAGTACAGCAGCCAGAAGTCCTGGCGGTACGGCGCCGCGTAGTAGGTGTCGTCGAGGGCGAACGGCTCGATCCCGGCGAGCTTGTCCGCGCCGATGTCGTCGACGACGTCGCCCACGTCGACGAGCTGGCCACGGTTCGCGTAGCGCGCGTAATCGGTCACGTTCTTCATGGTGAGGACGTCGGTCTTGTCGCCGCCCGCGAGCATCGTCGTGACCTTGTCGGAGTAGTCGTCGGCGAGGATGTCGACGGGCTCGATCGTGATGTCGGGGTGCTCGGCCTCGAAGGCGTCGAAGAGCGCCTTGAACTCGGGCGTCTGGTCGTAGTTCCAGACCGAGACGCTGAGCGTGACGGGGCCGTCCTCGTCCTGCTGGGCGGAGCCGGCACCTGAGCAGCCGGTGAGGGCGAGGCCGGCTGCTGCGGCGATCGCGGAGATGGTCAGGATGGGTCGCTTCATTGCGGATGCTCCTCGGTGAGTAGTGGTGCTGTCGGTGGTGATGGCGGTGCTGGTGGCGGTGCTGGTGGGACGGGGATGCTGCGGGGTGGAGAGGTCGGTGCGCGTCAGTGCGACGCGGGCAGGTCGAGCGACGTCGTCGCGCCGTCCGGCCAGGTGATGGTGCGGGCGGTGGACCCGGCGACGCCCGCCATCGCCGGGGCGACGACGCCCGGCTGCGTGGCGCCGTCCAGGAGGAGCGCGAACGCGTGCCA
>NZ_JACYTW010000027.1:0-49219 GCF_014841395.1 Plantibacter sp. CFBP 13570
TCCTTCACGATCTCAACCAAGCCGCACGCTACGCCGACCACATCATCGCGATGAAAGACGGTGAGGTCGTCGACGCCGGAACCCCGGCCGAGGTCATCACCGAGTCGCTTGTGTCCGAAGTGTTCGGACTCGACGCGCGTGTCATCCAGGACCCGGAATCGGGCAGTCCCCTCGTCCTGCCGCGTTGGCCGCACCCCGTATAGAGGCGTACTTCCGTTGCCGTTGCCGTGACTATCGATCATGCGCCTGCGTCGGAGCGAGACGAGAACCCAGGAGAGTGTTCCGTCCAACATCACGCAAGGAAGGGACCCCACACGCGATCAATGACTCACGGTTCCCATAGTCGTCGTCGACGCGCTGCCGCCCGTGCTGGCGGTGTAGCTACTCAGGCGATCAAATTCTGAGCCGCACTCGGCGCACCGCGACATGCGCCACACCTGCGCATCCTTGCTCCTCTCGCAGGGTGTGCAGATGCCCGTCGTCATGGAAAGTCTTGGACACTCGAACATGGCGATCACCTCCGACATCTACTCGCACGTCGCTCCAGCGACGCTGAAGAGCGCTTCTGCGGAGATGAACTCCGTGCTCGACGCCCGAGGTCCAAGCCTCAACCGACCGCTGTCGTGCGCCGGCGTTCGTCGTCGTGCTTTGGCATTGCCGTCAGCCGTTGCTGCCAGCGTTGCTGTCAATCGGGCCGAAAACCACACCTGACGACCAATGCCAGAAGACGTGTGCGGCCGGCTCGGGGCAAGAAAATAGCCGCTGACCAGGGGTGTCCAGGGCAACGGCCGGGTGGTGCTGGTGGAGCCACCCAAGGGAATCGAACCCTTGACCTTCTCATTACGAGTGAGGGCGACGGGGTCCGTGGCGATCCGCACTGGTCCTCTGATCAGGGAATTTCCTGGCCCTGGTTCGCTGAAGTTTGCCATACCGGTCCCGCGTTGCTGTCATCTGTGCCTCGCGAATGAGAACACCGTCGCCACCCTGCTCCCCTGCGCTCATCGGGTTGAACAGTGCCGCCCTGCCGTCATCAATCCGACTCCGGACGAAACCCCACCCTCTGAGGTTTCGAGCAGTTCGGGTTTCGACAACGAGTTCTGAGCACCCGACACAAGCGGAATCTCGCCACATCGCCCGACCGACTGGCGGGTGGTCAGAAACGATCGTTTGCGAACGGCGTGAACCTAGACGCGCGTCCATCCCCTCCGGTTTCCTAAGAGCTGACACCATATGCCTATGGTTGACGTCGAAAAACGAGGGACGATTGCGGTCGAAGACCGTCTATCACTGTGCCCACATCTAGCCTCGTACATCGACACGCGCGACACGACACCTCTCACAGACGGCTTCATCCAGGTCTACAACAGCCTCAGCCACTCAAACGCAGACACGGCAGGTCGCCTCGACGTGCAAGTCAAAGGCCGTACCGCGTCCGGGAAGCTTGCACCGACCTCTTTCCCGATGTCGCGGACCGACCTCGAGGCGTTCCGACGACATGGAACAGTGCTCTTGTTCGTGGCGCACGTGTGGCCCAATGGCTCTTGGCACGGTGGTCTGAAGTACGCCATTCTGGCGCCATTCACGGTGGGCATGTTTCTCTCCGAGATGAAGAAGCGAGCGAAGTCATTCTCCGTACCACTGCAGGACCTCCCTGAGGACCCACAGGCGATCGAGAGCATTGTCGGCATCGCGCTCAAGACCCAAAAACAGAGCTTCTTCCTAGACTCAGCGATTGACCTGGAAGGAAGCAGGAGCTTCACGATCAATAGCGCTCGCGAGCTCAACCTCGACGAGCCCCAGGTGATCTCATCCAGAACAGGCGATTTCGCCATCGAGGTTGAGAATCAAGATGGGGTGATTCTGCCCCTGAACGGCGAGATTCACATCTTCCCCGCCTCGTACACAGAACGCCCACTCGGTTCCTCCGTCCGGTGTGGCGACACGACCTATGACACCCCAACGATTCGGCAGACAGACGCTAGCCACTACGAATTGAAACTCTCTTCAGGACTGCACCTCACGCACTCAATGGGCGATGGGGCTTCCCACGCAGGAACCACCTCCCTCAACCTGGTTGCGAATCTTGCAGAACGCGTGAAAGATATCGACTTGTTCCTGGCTCTCGCCTCCGGCGAACCGTTCTTTGTGAACGATCAGGAATTCACGCTCAAGATGAACAAGCCCCAGAAACACGCCGAACTTCGATCCGTGCGTGCCCGTCTAGAGGACCTGCTCGATCTGTTCGACCGGCTACACGTCGACCCCGCATTGATCGACCTGGACGACATCACTGACGCACAACACGCGACGCTTCGAGAGCTTGGCGGGGCCATGAGGAGCGAATGGGGGTTGTCGATCGAGAAGACCGCCCACGTAAATGTGGAGGTGGGGAGTTGGCGCCTCGTTGTCCTACTGATTCGTGATGAGAAAACCGGCGCCGCCCTGCCACTGAGCCTGTTCGACCCCAACTCTCGAGACCAGTTCAAGCTCTACCGCTCCGACGAATCAGGGCAGTCGGTCGAGGCACGAGCAACGATCTACGACGCATACGCAGATCAGGACCTGTCGATGATCCTGAACCTCAACCTCTCCTCCGTCGTCGACGCATACCAGTCGATATCGGATGTGGAGAATGTCGCATGGATGGCAAACCGCTTCGTCTTGCAGTTGATCCACTCAGCCGATCAGAGCAGTGCCAGGCGACAAGAGTTCCTAGACGCAGCGGACGCGCTCAACGGGTGGCTCGCCGAATCCGACAGCGAGGCGGTACACACCGCTCTCAATCGATTCCAGATACAAGCCCGACGACCGTCCGGACTCAGCGCAGACCACCGGGCTTCGATACGTGCACTCCGGCGTCAGATCTTGCGTACGCACGACGCTTCTCCGATGCAGGAAGCCGGCTGCGCGATTCTGCTCGGTGATGCAGACGATGTACAGGACTGCCTAGGCCGACTTTCTCAGCGGGAACGAGAAGAACTCGAGTCGTACCCAATCTGGTCGCTCGTGGATTCACAGGATCCCGCCGCTCTGGAGCAGTCCGCTCTGAGCTTATAATATACCTTATGTCAGTAATGACTCTTCTGCTGTCAACGTGGTGCGTTCAGCGCCCCTCGAGACGGCTTTTGACTACGAGCTTTCGACACATAGCAGATACCCAGAGAAAGAACCAGACTTGTGTCGCCGACTTGACACCTCGATGATCAAGCGTTCACAAAAAAATCTCTGGGGGAAAATTGAAAAAAGAGAGTCCCGTGCGAGGTTCATCCTCGGGGGCCAGGAAGAAGATGGTTGCCGCGCTCAGCTTCATTGCGGTCCTAGCCGGCTTCACTACGTTCACAGCGCCTTCGTCAGCCGAAGCGGCAATCACCGGGTCCTTGGTGACCGCGGCGGATGCCCAGGCCCTGTCTCTGACCATGGCCAAGACAGCATTCCCGAGCGGATCAGCGAAGGTTGTTATCGCTCCGAAATCTAACGCGACTCTGGTGTACCAAGCAGCTGCGTTAGCGAGCAGTCTCCAGGCTCCTCTGATTCTCAGCACATCCATCACGAGCGCATCAGCGATTAGCCCGACACTTAGCACTCTCGGCGCTACATCCATCTACCTCATCAGCGAGGCAACGACATTCTCATCAGCGTTCCGCTCAGGTCTGCCAGCTGCATCGTCGATCGCACTGGACGTGAAGTCGAACAGCGCCTTCACGCGCTCGACTACTATCGCCGGCGCCCTTCCGGTCGGGCCTCTCATTGTTGGCAACACAACTGTCGCCAACTCTCTCAATGCCTCCGGCGCCATGGCTGTCGCTCGTGGCCTCCCTCTAATTGTCCTTGACGGATCAGAGGCCGCGGCGACAGTTCAAAGCTTCTTCGCTACGAGGACGGACCACTTCATCGGCCTGATTGGTGGCGGCGCGGTGATCGATCCGTCGTTGCTACCCGCCATGCCTGACAACGGTCTCATGATCATCAATACTGCCGATCCGGTCGGCGCGTTCCGCGAGATCGCGCTCCAGCAGATCGGTGGAGAGCTGGCGGTGTCCGGCTCGACACTGTGGACCGCCCCGATGAACAACTCTCAGTCGCAATCGCTCGCGGCCTTGTCGGCAAAACTGTCGCAGACAACTTTCCTCCCTGCCGGCGCATCTACGGCGTTCACCTCGAACAGTCCCAGCCATGACTTCATCCGTCTTTGGGGGCCAGAGGCAACAAAGGTCACTCTGGCGGCCAGCTCCGCCACGTCGGCACAACTCAACACCCTCACAGCGGCGGCAAGCGTGACGCGCGATGCCACTCCAAGCTGGACGGTGACGAACATGCAACTCAACGCCTCGAACTACACAATCACGGTCAAAGCGAAGTCGGGAGCGACGAAGTACCAAGCCCGCACCCTGGGCGATGCGGTCGCAGGTGAGTCCACGTCACCCACAATCACGGTCCCAGGCCTTCCCGGAACTGTGACTTACATTGCAGCGCTCAACTCGGCAGGTGCCATCATCGACACCTTCCCTATGCGAACGAATCAGTACCAAGAGTCCATCGACAGGGAGTCGACGGTCGTCGCAACGATCCGAGATGGGAAGCACCATCTCAATTGGGTAGATGATCGACGAGTACCTCGCCTGATCACGCGATATGCCATCGACCCATTTGTGGATGATCCCACCGCCGCTCCGGTAGATCCGGCCTCGGCCGCCTATATGGCGATTACGTGCGGCACGGAGTTCACAACCCCGGCAAGCGATCTGACGAAACAATGGGCTTACGAAGTTAAGATACTCTCGACTGACGCTGCGAGCTGCGGAACGCGAGGAGCGTCTGGGATGGCCGCGGCAGTGTCTTCAGGTATCAATCTGCCGTTCATGCAATTTCCTGCTTCGATGCGCTCGGCCTCGTCGAGCGAGACTCCAGCGGAGTCGCCAGACGAAATTGTCCCGATGCCTGGGTACACCATCGGAGATCTGTTGATCGTGGAATCGGGCAAGCTCAACACACCGCCGCCGCCGGTTGCCGAGTCCGCAACTGCGCGATCAGCGAGTGACGATTCGCCCGACTCTGATGGAACTACCGAGCCGACGCCTGTTCCTAGCTCGTCGCCCGAGAATCCAACGTCTCCGCCCGAGGATCCAACGTCTCCGCCCGTAGAGCCCACACCCGTTGCCACGGATGAACCGTCCCCGGACACTTCCGATGAAACCGATGCTGACCCCGTAGCCGAGATCATCACCGAGTCCGCGAAGGATATTCTGGCCGACTCACCAGACGCGATCATTATCGACGGACCTCCAAGCTTTGGGAAGCAGACAGTCGGTCCAGCAGCGACAATTGGTCCGGCCGCTGCCGTTCCCGGCGATGACATGGCGCCGATAGCTCTCTTCTACAGGACATATATTCCCGGCGAGTATCTCGAGTTCCCTGGCTACTCGGGAGACCCGAATAAGCCTGTCATTGCATTCGGCGCAGACAATCGGGAGTGGTCAGACCTGAACAGCTCGAATCGAACATCACTCGAGTCGTATATCTTCTTTGGCGCAAACTATCAGGTAATCACTGGGAAGGATATCGGTGAGAGCCACAAATACAAGTGCAAGAACGGCCTCACCAGCTGTGAGCTCACGGAAAGAGGTACAGCTTCGCTGAGCACGGTCGGCGCCACCGCCGGCTCCGGTGCCACGAGGGCCGTAGTCGGTCACTGGGTTCATTCTCCGAACCCAGTCCAAGCTTTCGCCCCCGCAATCGACGGCGTCGCGCTTTGGGATATGAAGCGGGGGGGATCTACTCTTCGCGCGGAATTCGACCGGATGCCCGTACACCAATTCTGGTACGGAACTTTCCAGTCGGAAGCACATCTCTTGTACAGCAACAAGCACTACGAGCCGTACTGCCTCCTAAACGGGACGACGGCTATCCATATCCCGCTATGCACCATAGCAATTAATAGCCAGTTCTAGGGCCAATTTGAAGAGGGTGACGTGAAACTATTTCGTTCGCGTCACCCTCTTGGCAAATAAGAAAGTAGAGCGAGAGGATTACCAAACCATAGTACGGGATAGCAGACAAGTAACAGCAATACAGAGAAAGCAAAGATTAGCATTGACGTTTTGCGATAGTGGTGAAGCGCAAATGTAATTAACGACAAGACGATTGCAATCACAACAAGCAAAAATAATATTGGTGCGATTCCGAGGATCAGATAAGACCAATACACCGCTTCACCAGGTTGGCCATAAATGGGCCCCGGTAGCCACATCCATACGTACATATGCGCGAATAGGTTCAGAGCAGCTCCCGCCGCTCCCACGGATGCGCACAGGAGGGCCTTTGAGGATGGGCCTTGGCTTGAGGTACTCATGCTGACAGTTTGGCCCATGGTGGCGCCTTTTTGTGACCATGCCCATAGGGCAACACCGCGTGTTCTGCTCGACGAGGCGCCTTCGACCTCCCGTCTGAACACGGCTGTCCTCCAGCGAAATCCCGAACAGGCAAAGCTTGTTGACGTTCAGCGCTGAACCAAACACGACGTCGTCGACAAATGACGAACCCGTGTCCGCCGCAGCCCGCGGATCGCGCACCGGCCCTGAACGGCCCGAAGAGAGCGCCAGCCATGCGCTGAGGCGCGGTGGCTCTCTGTATAGCCACAGCCCAAGGATGCCGTTGCGGTAGCTGCCCAGAGGATGAGGTCGGCGCCGTGGCGGGACGCGAATCGCACGCCGTCGTATGGGCCGCCGTGCGAGGCATCCATGCTCAGAATCTCGCGGCCAATGCGCTGAGTCAGTGCTCGAGGTCGACTGTTCTGGATGGCTGAGCTGTCGAAGTCCGCGAGGTCGAACTCTGTAATTGTCTGCGCGGCGAACGAGACACGCAGGGCGGCGATCGAGTCCGAATGTGTGACGTCGCAGTATCGCCCGGTGAGCTCGGCGCGCCCGATCCTCCGCTTCGCGATCACAGTCTTGTAGGTTGGGGCGCGAAATCGCTCCCCTGAGTTGGATCAGGCGCAGCTTGAAACTAGCGCCGCATGCCTGCTCCGTGTCACACTTGTCCTGCCTACTACACCTCTGCCCACCCGGCCACATGAGCCGGGTTTTTTCGTATCGGGGCAGAATCCTTGACAGGCACGGCGTGTCACCCCCTAGAGTGAAAACTGCCTTCCTTAATGGGAAAGCGACAGAAGCGCAACGGCAACCTCCGCCAGCGCGATCCACAAGCCGGCCTCCGAGTGAGACCGGCTTCTTTCATGCCCGGACGGGATCTGAGCAACACCTGCTCTCCTGGCCGTCTTCTGCTCTGCCCGCGCTTCGCGTGCAGCACGAGCCTCATCGCGCCACCCGGCGCGGTGTCACCTGGGCGCGCTCGCGCCCGAACCTGCGGAGGTCACATATTGAACCTGCTGCTCGAGTCACTGAAGGAGGTGGACCCCACCGTCGCGCTTGTGTGCACCACGAGCTATTTCGCGCTCCGATACCTGATCAAGAAGATCGAGGACTTCCTCATCCTCTTTGGCCAGAGCCCGGAGCCCGCGCGACGCAAGGCCCTCCTGATGAAGAACCGCACGCCCAAGGCGTAGCGAAACTCGAAAACGCCCACCTCCTCCGCAAGGGGAGAGCTCTATCTACTGGCGTCTCGTAAACCTACAGGTTTACAAGACACGTGGTGCGTCGACGTCCGTGCCGAACTCAGGTCCGGAAAGCTGCAGGTTTCACCGGCGGGCGCCCGTCTCGGAAACTCGTCTCACAGAGCGGTGTGTCTCATTGAGGGTCGCGTGGGTTTCTGAGACATGCTGGTGCCATGAGGCAGATCGGGTACACCAGAGTCAGCACCGCTGGCCAGGACGCACAGCTGCAGCTCGACGCGCTCCTCGCCGCCGGCGTCCAGAAACGCGACGTGTTCGCAGACGTGACCTCTGGCAGCAAGACCGCGATTGAACGTCCCGGCATGACGAAGCTGCTCGAGTACGCCGAGGCCGGCGACACCGTGATCGTGTGGCGCATCGACCGGCTCGGGCGCTCCCTCATCGACGTCCTCAACACCGTCGAGCTCCTGCGGGGCCGCGGGATCCACGTGCGATCCCTCTCCGATGGGATCGATCCCGCGACGTCGACCGGCCGGCTGATGCTCCATATGCTCGCCACCCTGGCCGAGTACGAGCGCGAGCTCATCGTCGAACGCGTCAACGCCGGCATCGCCGCAGCACGCGAATCCGGCACCCGCTTCGGGCGCCCACCCGTGAACCCCGACATCATCGCCGAGAAGCTCGCCATCGTTGCCGAAGCCCGCGATCGCGGCCGCACAGCAGCAGAAGCCGCCGCACTCGTCGGCTGGAGCAGAGCAACGCTCTATCGACACCAGACCGGCGCTACGGCACGAACACACTGACGGTCCGGGGCAGGACGCCCGCGGCAACCTGAAACGCTTCCCAGATCGGAGCCGGTCGTCATGGTGCCGGCGGACCTCATCGTGGCTGGGGCTGGTTGCTCGCCTGGCTTGCCGACACCGAGCGGGATGGCGCTGGCTGAGAGTGCTCTCAGAGCTCCGCGCTCGCTTTCCGTGTCATCTCTCCGGACGCCAGTGCAGGCTGCACTTCATGACTGTTCCATCTGGGCCCGCGTTGTCCGTCGCGTCGAAGGTGCCCGAGGTCACGGCGGTCTTTTGGGTGCTGAAGCTCCTGACCACGGGGTTGGGTGAGACTGCGTCCGACTGGATGGTCGTGCACCTCGATCCGGTACCGGTCGTCCTGGGCACCGCGGTGGTGTTCGGCGTATGCCTGACCATCCAGCTGCGGGCGCCGCGGTATTCGGTGTGGCGGTACTGGTTGTTGGTGGGCATGATCGGGGTGTTCGGGACGATGGTCGCCGATGTCGCGCACATCGTCGTCGGGGTGCCCTACACCGTCTCGACGGCGGCGTTCGCCGTGGCACTCGCCGTGGTGCTGGGCGTGTGGTGGCGGTCCGAGGGCACGTTGTCGATCCACTCGATCACAAGCCGGCGGCGGGAGGTGTTCTACTGGGCGACGGTGTGCGCGACCTTTGCGCTCGGCACTGCCGTCGGTGACCTCGCCGCGCACGACCTCGGTCTCGGCTATGGCGGGTCCGCCATCCTCTTCGGCGTACTGTTCCTGCTACCGGGTCTGGCATACCGGTTCTTGGGTTGGTCGGCGGTCGCGATGTTCTGGGCGTCGTATATCGTCACGAGACCGCTCGGCGCGTCGATTGCGGACGGGCTCGCGGTGGTGCCGTCGCGAGGCGGGCTGGGTTTCGGAACGGGTCCGGTGACGCTGGTCGCTCTCGCCCTCGCGATTGGACTCGTCGCCGTGTTGGCGCGACGTGACGCTCGGAACCTGATGCCCGCCGGATGAGTATCAGGCTGCGGATCGGGTCAGCTGTCAGGCGATGGCGCCGCCTGAACGGCAGGCAGGCCGATGCGGATCGTGAGCCCGTCGCCCGGCCGGTTGTCCAGCTCGATGGTGCCGTCGGCGTTCCGAACGAGCGCGGCGACGATCGCGAGTCCGAGACCGGTTCCCTGGCCGCCGGTTCGGGAGGCATCCTGGCGGGTGAAGCGGTCGAGCGCGAACGGCTCGAACGCCGGGTCCATCCCGCCGCCGGTGTCGGTTACGAGGAGCCACGCGAATCCTCCTCCAACCGTCAGCTGGACGTCGATCACCCCGCCGTGGCCGACGGCGCGCAGTGCATTGTTGAGCAGGTTGTCCAGGATGCGTCCGAACGCCTCAGCGCCGATCGGGAAGCTGCCGGTGTCCTCGGTCCCGTCGTCGGACGCCAGGAGCTCCGGCCCGTCGTACAGAATCGAGACCTCCGTGTCCTGTGCGCGGAACCGAGCACGGTCGGTCGCGTCATCGGCTTCACGACCGAGGGCTCCGATCGAGCTTCGAACACCGTCGTGGGCAGCTTCAATCGCCGAAAGTTCCAGCAGGGAGGTCACGAGGGCCGCCAGGCGGGTGACGTTTCGTCTGGCACCGTCGACGTCTCGCACCATCTGTTCCACCGAAGACGCCTCAGCGACCGCGACCTGCAGTTGGGTGTTCAGCAACGCGATCGGCGTGCGGAGCTCGTGGCTGGCGTCAGAGACGAATTGCCGTTCCCGGCGGGCGGAGTCGCGCAGCCGCTCGATGAGCTCATTCAACGTGCGGGCGAGGTCCGAGATCTCGTCGCGAGCCTCGCCGACCGCGAGGAGATCCGAGGACGACCCAGCGCTGAGGGCATCAGCACTCCGGCGAAGGCGACGGACTGGGCCGAGGGACAGACTCGTGAGCGCCCAGGCGGTCCCGGCAGCACCGACGGCGATCACCGCGAGGCCCGTGAACAGCAGCGTTCGCATCTGCGCGAGCACGGTCGTCTCCTCCTGCGCGTCTCGGGCGGCCACCACAACCCAGTCCCCATCTGCGACTGCGACCGTCGTCGACAAGACGATGAAGGACGCATCTCCCACCCGGACGTCGTGCGCCTGCCCGGATCCGCCCACATCCGGCAGCTTGTCGGCCAGCGAAGCCGGCAGTGTGTTGATGGGCGTCGAACCGTCGGGAGCTAGGACGGCGACGAGTTGTGACGGCCCTGGCGCGTCGAAGGAGTCGTCCGGTTCCGTCTGCAGGGCGACGACGTAGGGGGCGCTGTCGCTTGAGAGGACCGAGCTGGTGCCGTCACGGACGATGCGTTCGATCTGCGCGTTCAGGACGATGCCCGCGGCGACTGCGATGAGGATCGCGATGAGGAGACTGCCCCCGGCGATCCTCATCCGGATGCCGAGACGGTCGATCAGCCTGCGGGTCGTCGCCACGGGGACCCTCACGAACCCTTCGAGGCGACGAGCCGGAAGCCGACGCCGCGGGTGGTCACGATGCGCACGCCCGCCCCGCTCTGCTCGAGCTTCCGCCGCAAGTAGCTCACGTACTGGTCGACGATGTTCGGGTCGATGTGCGCACTCGTCTCCCAGACCTCCGCGAGGATGTCCGCGCGGGTCACGGTGTCATCGACACGAAGCGCGAGGACACGGAGCACGTCGAACTCCGTGCGGCTCAGCGGGATCTCCCGATCGCCCAGCCGGGCGCGATGGCGTGCGAGATCGACCGTCAGGTCGCCGAGCAGGATACGGGCGGGTGCGTGCAGCGCGTCGCGGCGGCGGACGGCTCTGATGCGCGCGGACAGTTCGGCCAGGTCGAACGGTTTGACCATGTAATCGTCAGCACCGGCGTCGAGCCCCCGCACCCGATCGTCGACGGCGTGCCGAGCGGTCAGGAGGATGATCGCGATCGTGGGATCCAGCTCTTTCAACCGGCGGCTGAGCTCGAACCCCGACATCCCCGGAAGCATCACGTCGACGACCGCGAGCTCGAACCCCGTGTCCGTCGCGAGTCCGATGGCGTCGATACCGTCGTGTGACTCGACGACCTCGTGGCCGTCGGACGCCAGCCCGCGAGCAAGCAGTTCCGTCATCTCGTGCTCATCGTCGACGACGAGGATCCTCACGACCTGCCCCCTCCCGCCTGTTGCCGGCGATGCCCGCCCGGCCCCCGTTTCCACATCCTAGGACGCAGCGTGTCGCCGGGCGCCGGCTACCGCTGAGACGACCGACGGATCGGACGCCACGAGCTGTCGACGCTGACGCGCGAGCTGCACTGTCATGAAGACGACGAGGGCGATGATGACGATGCCGAACACCGCGCTCGTGGCGGTCGTCCCGAGCCCCAGCCCGCCGTCCGCGACCGGTTGGGAGGCGAGATCGCCGAGTGAAGCACCGAGCGGGCGGGTGAGGACGTAGGCGATCCAGAAACACACCACGGCGTTGGCATGGAAGACGACATACGCGATGGCGACGGCCGCGATGACCGCGGCGAACAGGACCGCGGCGAGCACGTAGCCGAGGCCGAGCGCCTCCGACAGGAAGTCTCCCGCCGCAGTACCGAGCGCGAAAGTGAACAGGATCGCCAACCAGTAGAACGCCTCGCGCCGGCGGGTCACGATGGAGTGGATCGACAGGGTCCGCTCGCGCCGGAACCACACCGTGAAGGTCGCCCCGAGCAGGACGGCGAAGCCGAGCGTCGAAGCCCACAGCGGCACCCCCACGACGTCGGTGAGGTTGTCGGTGATGAGGGTGCCGACGACGCTGATCAACACGACGGTGATCCAGTAGACCGTCGGCACGTAGCGGCGCGTCCGGAACTGGACGGCGAGGGCGATGAGGAACAGTGCGCCCGTCACGATCGACGTCGCCGTCAGTCCGAAGCCGAGCGTGTCGTTGAAGTAGTCGGCCGCGGTCTCGCCGACGGTAGTGGAGAACACTTTGATCACCCAGAAGGCCAAGGTGATCTGGGGGACCTTGCTGAGCAGCAAGTCACTGACGCGAGTGGATTCGAGTGTCGAGGTCATGCCTCAACGCTCCCGCTCCACCCTGCAGCCGGCCTGACGTTGACGACCCGCATTCGTGAGGGTGCTCACAGAATGCGCGGCGCCCGCGCGTCCCGGACGGCCGGTTCAGCGGTCCGTGCGTCCCGCGCGACGACTCCGGATCACGCTGACGATGATCGACAGAATGGAGATGACAACGATGCCGCCGAGGATCAGGTCGATGTATTGCGACACGAAGTCCGCCACGCCGGGGATCTGTCCAAGGAAGAACCCAGCGAGAATCAGCAGGGTCGGCCAGGCGATGCCGCCGACAATGTTGAAGAGCAGGAACCGCGGATAGTGCATCCGGGCCGTGCCGGCGGCGACCGGTGCGACGGTGCGGACCACGGGGACGAACCTCGCGATCGTCACCGTCGCCGAACCGTATCGGTCGAAAAATCCGTTCGTGCGCTCGAGGGTGGCCCGACTGATGAGTCCCGCGGCCTTCCGCTCGAAGACCCGAGGGCCGAGCCGCCTCCCGATGAGGTACCCGAGCTGATCCCCTGCGACCGCCGACACGGCGACCGCGAGAATGACGACTGCGACGGGCACGTCGATCACGCCGGAGAACGTCAGCACCCCCGTGAAGAAGAGCAGGGTGTCGCCGGGAAGCACGAACCCGATCAGCAGTCCCGTCTCGACGAAGATGATCAGACACACGACGGCAAGCGCCCACCCGCCACTGCTCTGGATGATGGACTGAGGGTCGAAGAGACCGGTGTGGATCATCTCCCGAGCCTCGCACGCCAAGCGGCGCTGCGCCCTCGAACGCGGACTGACGCCCTGAGAGTTCTGACAGAACCGACGCCAACGCGCCCCCACCAGACCTGCCGGTGACACACCCGCTTGTCGAAACACGTGCCGGCCGAGCACACTGGAGCACGACGGGCATTCGAACCCGTGATCGTCGCGAAGGAGTGCCCGGTGCAGTGGAGTCTCGAAGTCGTTCCCGTCAGCGTCGCCGACGTCGATCAGGCGAAGGACTTCTACGCCCAGCAGGTCGGATTCCACTTGGACCTCGACGTCCGAATCAGTGACGAGCTCCGCATCGTGCAACTCACACCGCCCGGCTCAGGTAGCAGCATCCAACTCAAGACCGGTGAGACCCGGCTGGAGGGCTTGCAGCTCGTCGTCGACGACATCGATCAGGCACGCGCCGAGTTGGCCGACCGCGGTGTCGACGTGAGTCCAGTGACACACTTCGAAGACGGCGTCCGCCTCGAGGGCCGAGGTGGCGACTGGAACTCATTCGTCTTCTTCGCCGACCCCGGCGGGAACGCCTGGGTGATCCAGGAACGCCCCCAAACCAGCTGACGGCCACCGCGTGTGCATTTCGCCCTACAGTCGGATGGGTCGGTAACCGAGGAGGAACCAATGTCGTACGTCGTCGATTTCGTCACGGTGTCGGAGGTCGGGCTCGAGTCGTCGCCGGTGGCTGCGGCACTGGCCGGACTGCGGGCCAACGAGGCCCGCTACTTCAAGAACAAGTACGACCACGTCTTCACCGTCAGCCCCGCGAGCCAAGTGCCGGAGATCATCGAACGAGTGCACCGCATCTTGCAGGACGAGCGCAGCCTGACGATCGAATCCAGACCGCTCGAAGCCACCAGGTTCGAGGTGGAGGGCATCGACATGTCCTATGTGTTTTACGAGTCCGGACTCTCCATCAACGTCATGTACACGATCGAGGACGGTGGGAAACGCGCCGTCGGGTTCAAGCTCTCCGACGGTATGGACGTGCCTGCCGAACTCGAGTCGAGGTTCAAGTTCGCCCGCCAGAAGTCGAAACTCGCCGGCACCATCCGCGGCACGTATTTCGTGATCAAGAGCGTGTACTGAGGATCGACCCGCGGCGGTTGAACCCTCACCGGTTGTTCGCGCGTCAGTGCCGCAGTCATGGCTACGCTGGCGACAATGACCATGATGACGGCCTGCCGCAGGTGCGAACGATGCTAACGGGCAGCGACCAAACGCATTCGGAGCGGAGCCGTACGCGGCCCGGAACCGATCGATTTCGTTGCTCGCCTTCGATTGTCCAGACGTCGATGTGGCAGACGGTGAGGGTGCGGCCGGCGGCACGACATCGGCCACAGCTTCGAGGTACTGCCCTGCAGCAGGTGCGAGCAGGTTGATCTTGTACTCAACGGTCAGCACTTCCGAGCCCTGGTCCATCAGCGTGAGGGCAGCGTAACCTCCGGCGCTGTCCGCGATCGCGCTCGTCACACCGGCGTGGACGTAGCCGTGCTCTCATTTCTGGTCGACATCGGACCGCATCAACCTGTGGATAACTCACCGGGAATATGCCCGATAATATTAATTATGTCAGTTTGCTTGTTATAAGGCGGCAAGTCTGGACACTCTTTCACTGTCCCGTACCCGCGCTCATGAGCTCAGAGAGGCTCGTGGATCCTTGCGTCGATCTCGTGCGCCTCGGCCTCAGCGGCGAGCTCCTTCACCGCTACTTCCGATTAGACCGCCCGCTTGCGCTCCGGCGCCCCCAGGTGCAGCACCGGTGGCAGGTGCTTCAGCTCCACTGGCCTGGCCGGCACCTTCCCGAGAAACACTCGGCGCAACCGCCGCGGTCGCATCCCTGCCAACATGGCGATGTCTCGGGCTAGCCAGCCTCCCTACTCAGTTGATGCGTAAATCCGCGTATCCATCTCCAAAAAGTCCACACACCCACGAAACCGTCACACCAATGATGGGTCACCTCCCTCGGGCGCGACTTCCGACGTCGGTAACAGGTCGCGAAGCCATGTGCATTGCCGTCGCTCAGGTCAGTCTCATCGTCGCACCCGTCGACGCCGAACCGGACCGCGTTACCAAACCTCAGCCCCAGGGTGGCGGCCACTCCCCGACCTACCGAGCGCCCCCGTGGCCCATGCGCCCCCGCGACCGCACGGCGGCGGTATGACGTCCCGGAACAGCCCGTGTGGACTCACTTCCTCGAGCCGAGATCACACGACCTGCGACCCAGATCCAGCACCCGAACAGCTTCTGGCCTTGTCCCTCCACGGCGTTCAAGATACATTCGCGGAATGGATCCCATCGACTGCCTCCCCCCGACTGGATCGGATGCAGGCATCTGGCCACTCATCGCCGTGCTGCTGGTCGGTGTCGGTCTCGGGCTGCTCCTGATAATGCGCGGCCGACGCAGAACGACTACTCTCGTGCTCATTCTGGCGCTGGTCGGAGGCGGTGCTGCATTCATCACGCTCGATGCGAGTCCAGCCCAAGCGGACAGCTGCATCCCCACTACGGCACCGACCATGACGCCCACAACCACGCCCCCAACGACCGTTCCGACTCCACCAGCCGTCACGGCAGACTTCGCCGTCGCATTCGACCCCTTCACACTCCCTCCTCGCGGAGGCGGCGAGGAAGTCCTCACCGACTACACCGAATCGGTCCCCGTCACCCTCACGAACGTCACGACAGGGACAGCGGCGGCCCCCGTGTCGATTACCGTCACTGGCACTCCCGGCACCTATTGGACAGTAACGGGCGTTCTCAATAGCGACGGCACCGGACCGGCAACCGGCATCACCGTGGCCGCCGCCGGCCCAGGAACAGCCACGCTGACCGTCGACCCGGCCCCCGCTGCCTCTACAGCGATCTCCTTCCAACTCCAACTCACCTACGATGTCACCACCTGGGACTCCAACTTCCAGACTCAACCGGACGACTCGGAAGTCCGCCTCGCCCGACCGGAAAGTACGATCACCCTCCAACTCACCGGGCAATCCCCTGGAGGCGGGCACACAGCGACCGCAAACCTTCCCGGCTACGTGAACGTCGTCCCTGCGCCCTGAGACGTGTCTCCCATAGGCTGCGTGGGGCGGTTCTGATGGGAAGATTCGTGCTGTGCGATGTGCGTTGACTGCCGATCATGAGATTCCAGATCGGGCCCCCTGGTGATTGTTCCCGGCGACGCCGTTTAAATCGGAGACCGGGACACGGAACGACCCGCTTTCGTGTTCGTGACAGCAGCCCAGGGCACGGGATGGATTCCCACGCGTCACCTCGATATCGACGGCGCGGGCGGTACCGCTCGTGCCGGATACAACACCACCGCGCTACCGGCCAGGCTAGGAGAAGACGTCGACATCCTCGTGGATAACTCAAAAGCGGCTTGCCCTGGTGCAGGAACGCTGACGGACGTGAAGGATGGATTCCTCACCGCGTGCTCGCCGTTGCGTGATCAATCGCCATGCACCTGGCCAGGTCAGGACGGCGCAGAGGGTAATCCCAGCACGGTAGGTGATCGCGAGTTTGTCGAACCGTGTGGCGATACCGCGTCATTGCTTGGCGAACCGCTCGACGGCGTTGCGACCCTTGTAGAGCTCGGCATCGAGGCCGGGTGGTACCCCGCCCGTGCTGCCTCGCCGATTGCGGGCGGCAGCTTGGTCGCGTTTGTCGTGGATCACGGCCTGGATCCCGCGATGGCGCAGTCAATGGCGGATTACGCCGGTCGCGTAGGCGCGGTCAGCGAGTAAGGCATCCAGGCGGGTGCGTGGCCGTCCACGACCAAGTCGGGGAACGTGGATCGCTGCCAGCAACGCGCCCAGCACACCACCGGCATTGCGCAGCCCGCTCGCGACGATCGCGAGCGGTCGGCCATGTCCGTCGACGGCCTGATGGATCTTCGTGGTCAGCCTGCCGCGGGAGCGGCCGATGCCATGACCAGGCGGTTCAACCTCGCGCCAGGGCAGATCCCTCTGATTCGATCCCACCCCCTGTGTCTTGCTCGGGGCGAGTCGTGTTCGTCGCATGCTCGGGCGCACGCGCGATCGTCTCGTCGATCGACACCGCCCAGCCGATCTCCCCGGCGGCATCGGCCTTAGCGGGGAACCGTGTCGGCACGCGATTCCAGGTGCCATCGCCAGCATACCGGCGACGTCTCTTCCACACCGTCTGCCATGCGCCGAACCGATCGTGCGGCCGATCACGCCACGGGACACCGGTCCGGAACCGCTAGACGATACCCTCCACGGCCCGCCGATTTTCACCGAAAGGGTGACCACGCAGCCCCGTGGTCGAGGGCAAAAAGCGGCTCGATCCTGGCCCACTGATCGTCTGCGAACACTCGATACCGCGAACCCGCCGACCTCACCCCCTCAGGCTGCTGTGAACCTCACGATCCATCTTGGAGAGATGCCCTCGACACCCGCCCTTCGTGGGCGTAGCAACCAGCTCGAGCAGGACGCTTCCGCCCACATGCCGGCCACCGCGTCTCGAAGACGGCCACGTGTGCGAACGGCCGGCCCACGACATCGCTACGCGCAAACCCGCCCTCAAACAGGCCACTCCCCCACGCATACCGCAAGGCCCACCCGCACCCATCGACGTCGGGCTGCGACGGTCCCCGCGAGTGCGATCGTCGATCCGGACGGCAGCAGATCGGTCAGGAACACGGAAACCTCGGACCCGAAACACTCGACCAGCCGGTCCGGATGCACGCTTCCCGCAACATCCATACCCAGCAGCCGCACCCGTTCCTCCACTCCCCGGTCAGCTGCACGACGAAAGTGTCCCCGTCGACGACCCGAACCACCTCAGCCGGGACGCCATCCGAGTGACGCACACGCGCAGTGGGACCGGCTCATGAACGCAAAACCATGTCGCTTGCCGTGCCCCCACCCATGCGGTTCGGCTAGACGCCGGGTTCAGTTGCCGCCGCCTCCCATTTCTGCCCAATCCACCACCAGCGGCCCCCGCAACAGGGCTGTCCGGACATACCCTCACCGCGACACCCATCACACCGACCACCGAGAGGAACGCCAACGACCGCACGCCACCCGCGCCCAACCGGCGCGCTCTGCACCGCAGCAGCAACAAAAGAACCGCCCCGCCAACCACACCGAAGGGAACCACCCTATGAGCACCAGCACGCCAGCCAACGCGACCCCCCGCTCGTTCGCCTGGATGGAGGCGCTGCGTGACCGCTACCTGGCCGCGTGTACCACCCATCCCGTCGTCGGACCCCTGGACCAGGCGCAACAGCTCGAACGCGACAACGCCGACTACTGGACCCACCGTCTCACGCAGAGGAACCCTAAAGCATGAGCCGCGGCCTGGACACACCTGGCCGGTGAAGGTCCCCGACATCGGCACCCGGCCCGACCTCACCCACGAACCTCCGCAGCTCTGAACGGCCCCGTCGGCCGGCCCCCACCATCACAAGAGGAACACCACCATGAACTCCGACCTACCACCTCGCTCCGAGCAGCGACACCCCATCCAGCTCGACACCCCCATCCGCCGCATACAACCGCCGGCAGTCACCCCACAACCCGGTGACGACCCATACCAGGACTACCTGGCCTGGCTCGACACCACCGGAAACCCCTCCTTCATCGACCGCACCCAACCGCTCCCCGAACACACGCAAAGGAACCACTCATGACCCGCCCGAACCTCCCAGACGACCCCACAGACCCGGCCCCCACACCGAACTCTGTGGCGACCGTTCCGGTCTCCGCCAGGCCCCAATCCCGGTGGGCAGCCGTTCTGGCTTGGATGCGCCGACACACCCTCGGCAAGATCCTCGCTGTTGTCGTGGCCGCCGCCGTGCTCATCACAGCGGTGGTCATCACGAACGCCGTCGCAGCGAACGCCGAGTTCGAAGACAAGCTCGCTTCAGCCCGGGGTGCGGTGAAAGCGCTCGGGCAGGCTGAGATCCACAACAACGCCCAGAAGATCGCCCTCGACGCGGAAATCACCAGGACACAAGACACCAGCGCCGCCGTCGCGACGATCGTCGCCGGCGCCCCCGCCTACTTCGACACCAGTGCTGCTGCTGACCTCGAGCAAGCCCGACTGGCCCTCGACGCAACCGTGACCGCGGTGAAAACCCCACCAGCCGAGGGACAACCGGCCGCATCAACCACCCTGGAACCCGCGTCCGTGGACCGGATTTTGCCGAAAGACCCAACCCTGCAGCAGCTCACCGCGTTCCGGAAGACCCTCGCGGGTGCCACCCGGGCTGTTGAGGCGGACACTGACCGGAAGGACACCGCGATCGCCGCCCTTGTCCAAGCCCGCGAGGACCTCCGTGTCCCGCTGCGGAACCTCGCGAACACGGTCGTGACGGTGAACGCACCAGCCGTCCGCGCGTTCGCCCCGGCCGTCGATATCACCGCGTTCAACGAAACCGTCACGGCCCTGCAGATCACGATCGACGACAACGACCCCCTCATCCCACCCCTCGAGACCTACGAAACGGCCGCGGCCGCCGTCATCACCGCCCACACCACGATCGCCTCAGCTGACGCCCGGTGAAGTCCGGGCGAGAACCGGGCTCAGCGGCAACTCAACCGATCACCATGAACGAGAGCACCAAGGTCCAGACGCTCAACACGGCGAGGATGCCGGCGCTGTAGGCGATGGAAGCACGCAGGATCTCACTCTCCCGACCTGACAAGCCGACCGCACCCGCGGCGATGGCGATCGACTGCGGCGAGATCACCTTGGCCGCGGCACCCCCGGCCGTGTTCGCCGCCACCAGGAGCGTCGCGTCGACACCGATGCGTCCGGCTGTCGTCGCCTGGAGCTGGGCGAACAAGGTGTTGTTGTTGACGACGGAACCGGTGAGAAACACCCCGACCCACCCGATGACAGGCGCCAGCAGAGGGAAGAGCGCCCCCGCCCCGGCGAGAGCGGTGCCGATGCTGGCCGAACCGCCCGAGAGGTTCGCGATCTGCGCGAGGACGAGGATCGCGGCGATGAGGATCAACGCCCGCCAGAGATCCGCAAAAGTGGAGCGGAGATTCGCCCAGACGACCGCCGCGGTCAGCGACCGTGTGGTCAGGGCGGTGACGATCACCGCGAGAAGGATCGCCGTACCGGTGGCTCCGAGTGGCGACCAGCTCCACACGGTCTGGACCACCGTCCCTCCCGCGGTCGTGATCCGGCCCGTCACCTCCGGGATACGCACGTCGACCACCGACCACGCCAACCCGCCGCCGGGTGCGAACAGCGCCTTGAACGCCGGGGTGCTCCACACGAACACGAGCACCGTCAGGACGTAGAACGGGCTCCACGCCGCAAGGACCTCACGAGGCGTGTGACGATCCATCTCGACGACCGCGGCGCCGTCCTCACGGAACACCCGCCGCGGCGACCAGACGAACCGCAGCGCGGCGAGGGTGAGCATGCCGAGGAGCCCCGGCAGGATCGCCGCGAGTTCCGGGCCCAAGAAGAGTAGGACGGCGGCCTGGCTGCCGCTGAAGACCACGCTGACGGCGAGCGTCGCAGGCCAAGTCTCGCGGAGTCCGCGGAACCCGTCCAGGATCACGACCAGGAGGAACGGGATCAAGAACGTCACCGGCTGCAGGATGAAGGCCAGATCGCGGGAGAGGTCCATGACGTCGACGCCGCCGACCTGAGCACCCACGATGACGGGGATGCCCACCGCCCCGTACGCGCCGGCCGCGAAGTTCGCGACGAGGCTGACCATCGCCGCTCGGACCGGCCGGAATCCCAGCTGGACGAGCATGGCCGCGCAGATCGCGATGGGGACCCCGAAGCCGGCGACGCCCTCGAGGAACGCTCCGAAGCAGAGGCTGATGAGGAGCACCTGGATGCGCTGGTCGGGCGAGATCAACGCGATCGACGAGCGGATGACCGTGAACTTCCCGCTCGCGACCGCCATGCGGTACAACCACACCGACATGACGATGATGTACGCGATCGGCCAGACGGCGTTCAGCACGCCGAGGAGTCCGGCACCCGCGGCCGAGGGGGCGGGCATGCCGAACACGCCGATGGCGACGACGAGCTCGGCGGCGAGCGCGACGGCTGCCGCCTGGAGCCCCGTCAGCTTGAAGACGACGAGGCAGAGCAGGAAGATCACGATGGGGACGGCGGCGACGAGGGCGGACAGCCAGGGCGCGCCGAGCGGGTCGAGGCCTTGGAGCCAGGTGTCCTGAGGTGACATGGTCGTCACCGTGCCAGTCCGGCGATGACGGACGACAACGCATCCGCAGACCGCCCGAGCAGCGTCAGTTCCGCATCGGAGAAGGGGGTGTTCCTCACGGGTTCGGCTCCCGTGGCGCCCACGATCGACGGCACCGACAGGGCGACACCGTCGATCCCGTGGAAGTCGGTCAAGACGGTGCTCACCGGCAGGACCGCTCGTTCGTCCTGTAGGACGGCCTCGACGATCCGCGCACTGGACAGACCGATCGCGTAGTTGGTGGCACCCTTGCCCTTGATCACCCGGTACGCGGCGTCGCGCACGTCGATGGCGATCCGGTCCAGTTCCTCCACCGTCATCCTCGGGCACGTGTCGGTCTGCCATTCGAGGATCGGCACCGGCCCGATCATCGCCTCCGACCAGAGCGGGAACTCGGTGTCGCCGTGTTCTCCGATGATGTTGGCGTGCACGCTGCTCGTGGACACGCCTGCGCGCTGCGCGAGCTTCCACCTCAGGCGGGACGTGTCGAGCACGGTGCCCGAGGAGAAGATCCGATGGTGCGGGAGGCCGGACGCCTCGGCGGCGATGACGGTGAGCACATCGCACGGATTGGTGACGAGCATGAACACCGCGTCGGGCGCGACCTCGAGCAGGCCGGGCATCATGCCCTCGACGATCCCCGCGTTCACGTCGGCGAGTTCGGTGCGCGACTGCCCGGGACGCTGCTTGGCCCCGGCGGTGATGACCACGACATGCGAACCCTCCGCCACGGCGAGGTCCGAGCCGCCGGTGATCTCGCTCGCGCCGACGAACTGGGTGCCGTGGGCCAGGTCCAGCACCTCGGCTTCGACCTTGTCCGTCGCGATGTCGTAGAGGGCGACGTGCCTGGCGGAGCCTCGGATCAGGGCCGCGTAGGCGACACTTGCGCCGACGCTTCCGGCGCCGACGACGGTCAGTTTGCTGTTCTCTCGGGCGGCCATGTTCATTCCTGTCGTTGCGCTGGTGGAGGGACGGACATCAGGGCAGGACCATGACGGGGACGTTCGCGTTGATGAGCACCTCGTGCAGGGTGCCCCCGACTCCGGGCGCGGCGTTGCGACGGGAACGACCCATGACGAGGAGCGCACGATCCCGTGCGAGGTTGAGCATCGCCTCAGCGGGCCGCCGGTTGGCCAGATGACGGCTGATCTCGAGTCCGGGCGCCACCGCTCGAGCCGCCTCAAACGCCTCGCGTAAGACGAGCTCACCGAGGTGTCGTTGCTCCAATGTGGCCTCCACAGCCACGGAATGCACGAGGCCGACCGCGCACTGCCGGGCCATGGCCTCCTCCGCACCGATACACGCCAGCCGCGAGGACTCCGGTCCCCCGTCGATCGCCACAAGCACGCCGGCGCGAAATCGGAGATCCGCGGCGGGAACAACCACGAGCGGGCCGGACACGAGGGCGGCGAGCTGAACGCTACGGACGCCGAAGAACTGACCGTGCGCATAAACCGCCTTGTCGGCCCCGACCACAACGATGTCGTTGGGTCTGGCGGCAGCCGCCAAGGATGAAGCCACCGGACCAGTGACGAGCCGGTTCGCGACGACGAGTCCGGGGTACCTCTCCGCGAGGAGCGCGAACGCCAGCGACAACAGCTGTGCCTGAGCACGGTCGCGGTCATCCGCGCGCGCGCCTCCCAAAGCGCCAGCTTCGTCGTCGACGACCCCCACCAGATGCACTTCGCGGTGGTTGCGGGCAGCCCAGGTAACAGCCCAGTCGAGTGCCATCACACTTGCCGAGGACCCGTCGAACCCGACGATGCACCGGTCGCGCCTGGCGATCGGGGAGCTGCTGACGTTCATCCGTGTTTGCTGCGACATCATCGTCCTCTCCTCCGCTGTGGTCCTTCCCTGCGGCGACTGTGCTGGAAGGTTCCACTGTTCACTGCACCACCATCCCTCGCCCGGGGACCGGACGCGTCTGAAAAGACCGTGGACATCGCGCACAAACTCCGTGGCATTGCTGGCGGCACTGGGTACACCGTCATTACCAGATCTGCTCGTGTCGGCTGGCCAGACGTCTACCGGGTCGTGACTCCCGCCCCGTCCTGGACGATGTCGGCCCTGCGCAGGTCAACCACGATGATCCAGCAGACGCTCGCCGCGACGTCCGTCATTGACCACGTCAACGGTTTGCACGAAGAACGAACACCGCCCGACCCCCTGCATCGACGACGACACCGCAGCCCGGTCGTTCTGACATGTCTCCGGCGCCTCAAACCTCGATTGGCGTCTCTTCGAGGTGTCAGAAATCCCAGTCTTCGTCTTCGGTGTGTTCCCCGCGCCCCACCACATACGATGAACCGGATCCTGAGAAGAAGTCGTGATTCTCATCGGCACCCGGGGAGAGCGCCGCGAGAATTTCCGGACTCACTCGGCAATCTGCTGCAGGGAATCGTGCCGGATAGCCGAGGTTCATCATCGCCTTGTTGGCGTTGTATCGGACGAACGCGGCGACGTCGTCCATCACCCCGAACGGTTCGTAGAGTTCCGCCGAATAGATCAGTTCCAGCTCATAGAGCTCATCCAGCAGCTCAGCGGTGAACGTACGCATAGCCGTGCGCTCAGCTGGTGTTCGTGTTTCGAGGCCGCGCTGATACTTGTAGCCGGCGTAGTAGCCGTGCACGGCTTTGTCGCGGAGAATCAATCGGATCAGATCTGCGGTGTTCGTCATGAGTGCCCGGGAGGAGAAGTACAGCGGCAGATAGAATCCGGCGTAGAGCAGCAGGGACGACAGCAGCGTTGAGGAGACCTTCCGCTTCAGCGCGTCATCCCCGTTGTAGTGCGCCAGGACCGTCTTGCACCGCCGTTGCAGCACGTCATTGCCGATTGCCCACTGGTACGACGCCTCGATCTCCGATGTGCTGGCAAGCGTCGAGAACACCGACGAGTAGCTCCGGGCATGCACTGACTGCATGAACGCGATGTTGGTGTACACCGCTTCCTCGTGCTCCGTGCGCGCATCTTGGATCTGGCAGATCTCGCCGACGGTCGCCTGCACAGTATCCAGCATCGTCAGACCCGTGAAGACCCGCATGGTCAGCGCCCGCTCCGCGAGACTCAGCCGCTGCCAGTCAGCGACATCGTTGGAGAGCGGCACTTTCTCTGGCAGCCAGAAGTTTGCAGTGAGCCGATTCCAGACTTCGAGATCCTTGTCGTCGGTGATGTCGTTCCAATTGATCGGGCGCAGCGGGGCACGTGGGTCGGTCCGATACCGAGGCGGCGAAACCGCGCGCATACGGTGAGTGACGTGCGGGGTGTGGTCGATCATGGTGACTCCAGTTCCGGGGGTACGAGATGAAGGTCGTCCAACAGATGGTTGATTAGCGACTCCAGAACCGGTCGAGTCCGTTCGAGACCGCTTCGACATCATCCGGTGTGCCGAGCAGCTCGAACCGGTACAGCTGCGGCACTTGGCACTTCGCGGAGATGACTTCCCCGGCGCGGCAAAAGGCATCACCGAAATTCGTGTTACCGGCAGCGATCACACCGCGCAGCAACGAACGATTGTTCGGATCGTTGAGGAAGCGCACCACCTGGCGAGGCACCGCTCCAGGACCTCCCCCGCCATAAGTGGGGACGACCAGGACGTACGGTCTCGTAACCGTCAGGTCACCCTCGGCCCGAGGCCGCAACGGGATACGTTCCGCCGGACGTTCCAGCCGATCAACGAAGCGCCGAGTGTTCTCGGAGACGCTCGAGAAATACACCAGCCCGCTCACTTGCCGCCACCCATCAACATCAACCCTCAACCACTACATATAGATACATGCTCAGACCCAAGCACTACATCTAGGTCTACCACGAGATCGGGGTTTCGTCTCGAAACACGCACAGCGGGGAGTTAGATCGCCCTAACATTGCCCGCGGCATGCCACCGCGCCTTGAGCAGTAGCTAGCCATGCGCGTTCAGCTTCCGGTCTCCGACCTAGGCGACGGCATTAGGGGAGGCTCGCGTGCATCAGCTACGCGGGCGCCGGGAGGTCCTCACGATCACTCAGCGGACGCACACAGCAAGTAAGTAGTCCCGTCCGTACATACCTCCACGGCGGCATGGAATACCCGCTCGAGCACGTCGGCAGTCATGAATGTGGCAGGCGGCCCGGCGTGCATCACGGCGCCGTCGAGCATCGCGACGATGTGATCGGCGTAGGCGGAAGCGAAGTTGATGCCATGCAGCACGATGACGATCGTTCGTCGAGTTCATCCGCTGCTCGCTGGAGCGCTGCATCATCGACGCTGCGTGCAGCATGTCGAGGTTGTTCAATGGCTCGTCCAACAGCACGTAGTTCGTGTCGTGTGCGAGCGCCATCGCAACGTAGGCTCGCTTTCGCTGCCCACCGGAGAGTTCGTCCAGGTACCGGTTCTGGAGCGGCACGAGGGTGAGGAATTCCATCGCTGCGCGGATCACCGCCCCGTCGGCGGAGGTCAACTGTCCGCGTGATTTTGGGAATCTGCGTCGGTCGTCATTCACAGATGGTGGGCTGGGTCCATCCGCTGGTGGAGAACGCGGATGACGTCCACGCCGCCGATCTCGTCGTTCACACGGTAGAACACGACATGGCTGACGACACTGTAGCTCGAATACCCTGAGCGGACCTCGTCGCGCGCACGGCCACGTCGGGGGTCGTCTGCGATGCGCTCGATTACGGCTCGGAGCTCACCGATGTAGGTCTCGGCCTGCTGGGCGTCCCAGCGCTCGGCGGTGTAGTCCCAGATCAAGGAGAGGTCGAGCTGTGCGGCCGGAGTGAGCCTGTAGCCGGTCATGCCTTCTTTGCTGCGACGAAGGTATCGAAGTCGAAGGGCTGAGCTCCTCCACTGGCTTCGCCGTCCGACAGTGCAGAGCGCAGAGCAGCCAGGTGGGTCTCCTGGTCCTCGAGCAGACGCAGACCGGCACGGACAACGTCACTCGCCGAGCGATACCGACCGGAGGACACCTCCCGGGAGAGCAGGCTCGTGAAATGGTCATCCAGGCTGATCGAAGTGTTCTGGGCCATGCAGCAATAGTACCAAGAATTGGTATTCATGGGAAGGCTGTTCGCTGGTCGCTCCACTCGACCGGAAGACCGCCCTCAGCGCCCGAGCTACACCACCATTCTCGCGAGAACGATATTGCGGTCACCGACGGGCATGACGGGCCGGCCCACCGGCCGGTGCACGCGACGAGCGATGCAATCGGTCGGTTCGAATGCGGCCACGAGCGTGAATTGCCCATAAATGGTGTCGCGACGAGTACGCACGCCCTCGAGCATGAGCTCCACCACTCCCAACGCCGTCCCGCCTGCGACGGGGCATCCCGCGCCGAGCAGGTGGTCTACAGCTATGACGCTGACGCCGGATACGCACTCGATGGTGCGCACTGCGCTGTCGCGGATCGAGGTGCGGGCCCTCCTAGGAATAACACTGACCGCCGGGATGCCTTCACGACGGTCAGCTCCACCTACCCTACTCGCCAGACGCTGACCGCTCATCCCGCCGACTGATGTGGGCCACGTGTTCGCCGCCGGGACCGCGGTCGAAGGACGATCCGCCTGCTTGATGAACGAGGCGCCGCGTCTGCAAGTAGACGGAGCTGCGCTACTGGGCGCCGAGCAGGTGCACAATGACCACAGCGAGCGGTCCGCCGAGGACGAAGTTGTTCACACCGTGCATGAGCAGCACGACCCAGATGTTCCGAATCCAGAGATAGATCAGGTTCATGAGCAGACCGGCGCCCGCGAAACTGAGCGTGAGGAGCCAGTCTCCACCGAAGTTGTTGACATGGATGGCACCGAACACGAGCGCGTTCCCGGCCACAAGGGACACCGCGAGGAAGCATCTGTGCCACACCGGGAACTTGAGCAGGAGCGTGTGCCGGAACGTGAAGTCTTCGATGAGAGCCGTAACCACTGGCGAACATGATGCGAAAAGCAAGACGAGGAACGAGACTGTCTCAGCTGGTTCCGGCTGAGCCGGCGTGATGTCGCTAGCACTGTGCCCCAGAGACCGCAGGAGCGTGCCGAGGATGGTCGTGACGACCTGCAGGGCCATGAAGCCGAGAATGACCAGGCCAGTCGCGCGCCATTTCACTCGCGCGAACGCACGCCAGTGGCGCGCGAGGAGCTCACGATTCGCAATGACGAGCACCGAGAACAACACGATCCGCAGCGTGGTGTCTGAGATGACCTGTACGGCCAGGTCATTGGTGAGGGCGGACGTCGACCAGGCCAGAAGGAAGACAGTCGGGATGGCCGCGAGTGCGATCCAGTCTCGCCCGTGCCAGGTGAACGTCCGCGGATACTCCTCCGCTCGGATAGCTCGCAGAAACGTTGACTTCGTTGCGCCGTCGTCGTATCTCATCATGGTCCTTCCTTCAGCTGGTCTGTCAGCGGAACACGTGCACGCCGAACGACGAGCTCGTTCGGATCATCAACCGGCAGTATGACCAGATCACATCTGACAGCAGCACAGCGATAGTCCGGCCCAAACCCGTGGCGATGCTGAGCAATTCGGCACAGGTTTGAGTGGTCGATCGACACATCCCTCGGTCACCCGACGACGCATCACGCACGCGCGGCCACGGAGGCGAACGCCAGGCCACGGCGCGGCTCCTTGCAACCCGCCGGCGGGCGGAGTCCTCTGCGCCAAGGACGACGCGGTGTCCCACACCCGCATCCCGAATTCCTCCCCAGCGACATGGTCGGTCCACTCAATATTTCTCCCCTGGCCCAGAGGAAGAAGTTCACGCGCGACGGTCGTGACATCGAAGATCACGTTCCCGCGGACCTCGTCGCCTCCACCGCCTTGCGCGCAACAGGGACGCATGACCACTTAGAACGGGCAAAACAACCACTCTGAGTGCAACCAACAACACTCAGGACCCGTTCGGCGGGCCAAGACTTAGTAGAGCCGTCGGGGAAATGGTGGTGGGCGTTCTGTGCATTGATCAGTTCCCGGACGAGTGTGTCCGTGGGCGCCGGGAACTTCGACCAGGCGCATGTCTGATTGAGGTCTGGAAGAACATGAAGTCCAAGCAACACAACCGTTTGTTCCGAACGCTCCCGGCGGCCTTCGCTGCCGCGATTCTCGGAGCCATCGTTCTGGCCCCGACCGCGGCGACCGCCGCGGAAACTGATGCGCTGGTGATCACGAGCCGGGCCGGGAGCCTCGAGGCCTTCGCTGGGCTCAACGGCACCGTCAGTACATCGATACGCAATGCGTCCGGCGCTGACCTCGCTGACATCTTCGTCAGCTATGAGCCGACTGTCCTGGACTCGGGGATGACGCTGCCGGGCGTTGGCGAAACCTACTTCGACCCTTCGTGTGCACAAGTCGCCGGAGCCGGGACCACTGTCGTGTGCGGCCCGCTCACCATTCCAAGCGGTCAGTCCGCCAACCACAATCTTGCCTATAACCTGCCAAGTGACTTCCTCCTCGTTCATGGGGACGGACCGACCCTGTTCGGGACGACCGCTACGGTCTCGTCCGCAGCAGCGGGGTATACGTCTGCCGGCTACGTCGATCAGCAGCGTGTCCGTTCGGACATCTACCTGCAGACCACGGTGAACGTGGTCGACGAAGGGGCGGCGCCCGCAAACAGGCCGACAGCGCCACGGAATCCGCAGTTCAGCGCAACGCCGTCGCAGAACAAGGACATCCACATTGTTGTGACGCAGGGCGGACACAGCGATATCCGCGACGTTCGCCTGCGATTCGCCCTGTCTGACGGGCTCTCCCTCCGCTTTGTCCCCAACCAGTGCACCGTCGAAGGCTCCGCGGTGGATTGTGTATGGCCGCGTGCGAACGCCGGCACGTTTGCCACCTTCGTCATTCCCGTTCGCATCTCCCCCACAGCACGTCCTGGAGAGGTCATTCCATTGCTCGATCCAGCCGCGACCGTGCACAGCAGCAACGAGCCAGCCACTGTCTCTGGCGTTTGGACAGCAGCCGTTGTCGGCGGACCATTCAGCGTTTTAGTGGCCGCACCGACGGACCCCGTCGACCCGGCAGTACCCGTCGACCCGGCAGTACCCGTCGACCCGGCAGTACCCGTCGACCCGGCAGTACCCGTCGACCCCGCAGTGCCGGTCGGCCCGGTGGCTGTAGATGCAACGGCGGCGACGTCCGCCGCTCTAGCGAAGACTGGTCTGGACGCGATGATGCTGCTGACTCTTGCCGGAGTCGGCGTGCTGTCTCTCGCCGCAGGGCTCACGCTGGTGATGCGGCGGCGGCGCGCGGCGCGCCCTGCACACACGCCGAGCTCTGCTGAGAGGACCTTCTGATGCGCGCCTACACCCGAACACTGACAGCCCTTGCTGCCGCGGCAACGCTGTTCCTTTCTCTGTCGCCCGTGAGTGGCGCCAACGCCCTCAGCAGCCCCGACACCACCTTCTCGGACCTCGCTCTCCGGGGGTGCGTAGCTCAGGCCCTCGGCATCGACGCGCGCGAGCCGATCAGCTCCGAGCAAGCAGCATCTCTCCGAGAACTCAATTGCAACGGGCACCGAATTGCCTCTCTTGAAGGCATCGAGGCACTCTCGGGCTTGAGCAAGCTCAGTTTCACTGGCGCGCCGCTGACGGCTGGCCTTGCCCCATTGAGTGGCCTGCCAGAGCTGGCATCGGTGAGCGTGACCGACGCGCAACCGCTCGACCTCACCAGTCTCGCGAGCCTGCCGATGCTCACCTCACTCTCCGTCAACCGCTCAGAAGTCCTCGACCTCACGGCACTTTCTGGGATGACGCAACTTACCGAGGTGCGACTCAACTCCGTCAAAAACAACCACATCGAACCGCTCGCAGGTCTACTCAACCTCACCACCCTGCAGTTGAACAACAACGGGATCTCCGATCTGGCTCCGTTGCAGGATCTGCGGGAACTGCAATTCTTCGAAGCGACCGCAAACCAGATCTCGGATCTCTCACCGATGTCGGGATGGACCAAGCTGCAACACGTGAATCTCCGCACCAACCAGATCACGGACGTCACTCCGCTACGAGCTCTCACGCAGCTGCGCACCATCAACCTGGAGTCCAACACGATCTCTGACGTGACGTCATGGAGCAGTCTCACCGGCGTCACCTATCTCTCCCTGGACCACAACAACATCGTCGATCTGGATTCGTTCGTCCCCATGGTCGGCTTGGAGACGCTCACGCTGAGCAACAACCGTGTTGAAGACGTCGCCCCACTCCGCGACCTCATCTTCATCGATCACCTCGACCTGTCCCGGAACCAGATTGTCTCCATCGAACCGATCCGAAACCTGTCGGCCCCGAACTATGTTCTCCTGAACGGACAACGCCTCACCCTTCCCGTCATCCTCACGGGCCACACCCAGCACAACCCGGTGCAGTTCCTCGACGGCAGCCCTCTCCCCGTTTCATCTTCGAGCGCGCGGTACGACGAGAGCACTGCCAGCTGGACGTTCGACACTGCTGGCCAGAACACGCTCACTTGGACCTCTCCTGACCTGGGCATCGGGAGTTACTCGGTGTTCTCCGGCACCATCACCCAGGAATCCGTCACGGAATCCGCATCGCTCACACTCACCAAGACAGGTGCCCTCACAAACCCGACAGCAGGACCGACAGCCGGGCAGCAAGCGCACTACGCGTTCGAGCTCATCAACACTGGAAACACGACGCTGACTCAAGCAACCATTGACGATCCGATGCCGAATCTGTCCACGATCTCCTACTCCTGGCCGGGGACCCCTGGTCAGCTGCTCCCCGGCGAGTCCGCCACCGCCACCGCCACGTACACGCTTCAGCAATCAGACGTCGATTCCGGCTCCCTCACGAACGTCGCAACCGCTGCCGCAACAACCGAAGGCGGGACGCCGGTTGCTTCCGATCCGGCGACTGCAACGATCACCCTCGATGAAGAAGCCACACTGACACTCACGAAAACGGCCGACAGCTCGAAGATTTCCGACCTCGCCAGGCCCGGAGACCTCATCTCCTACACGCTGGGCGTTGAAAACACCGGCAACGTCACGGTGTCCAACGTGGCAATCGTCGACCCGATGGAAGGGTTGTCAGTCATCTCCGTCAGCTGGCCTGGTCCTGCGGGCGAGCTACGCCCCGGAGAATCCGCATCGGGTCAGGCCCTATACGCCATCACGCAGGCAGACATCGACGCAGGTGCGGTCGACAACAGCGCATGGGCGACCGGCGAAAGTCTGGCAGGCACACCCGCACAGTCGAACACCGCGTCCGTTCACACCCCCCTGCCGACTCAGGCAAGCCTCAGCCTCGTGAAGACAGCAGACGACGCAGCACTCCAAACGCCCACCCAGCCAGGCGACACGATCCGCTACCAGATCGAAGGATCAAACACCGGCACGGTGACCCTCCACGACATCATCGTCGCGGACGAGCTCGAAGGCCTCACCCCGCTGTCGTTCGACTGGCCGGGAACACCAGGCGAGCTCGCTCCTGGTGAATCCGTGTTCGTGTCGACAAGCTACAACATCCAGCCCAGCGACCTCGGATCATTGATCGTCGTGAACACCGCTATCGGCACGGCCACCTCCGCCAGCGGAACATTGCTCGAGGAGCGCGCGACGGTCACGACCACCCTCCACCAGCCCGATGCGGTCCCGCCTGTTCACCCTGACGATCCGGCTGCCGTAACACCACCCGGAAGCCCGGCAAGCGCCGATCCCACTGAATCATCGGCATCACCCGCGACCGGCCTGCTCGCGCTCACGGGTAGCACGCCAATCATTCCGCTGACGATCGCGACGGGTGTCCTCTTGCTCGGCTTCCTGCTGCGTGCACGTCGTTCCCGGAGTGCCACTTCGCCCGAATAGCCAAGCGACAATCGCCGCCCCGATGCTCACCTCGAGCACCGGGGCGTTCGCGTGGAGCGGAAGTAGGCCTGTGGCGTGGTCCATCGGCTCGGGTTGGGTGACGCACCTGAAACCTGCTCGGGGACGGTACGACCTCCTCCTGGCCGCCTTCCCACAATCGGACCCGACCCGCTGACAGTCCTGCTGATCGGCATCGTGCTGACCGCGGCCGGCTTGATCTTCGTGCTCCGTCAGCGGCGCAACCGCGCGGCGGCCAGCGGCCCAGGTCGTTGTCTCGTCGCAGGTGGAACGATGGGCTTGGCGCTCACCACGTCCGCTTCCGCGGCCACCACGCGCGCTTGCGCCCCGGCTTTGTCCCCGACATCTGACCTGGTCGTGGGGGCGCTGCACTGGTCCGGACGGCCTCCGGTTCGCGGGAGCTTCACCGAGCTCGCACCTGGTTCACTCAGCAACGCAACGCTCCGTGACGATCCCCTTCTCGCGGTGACGATCCCGAACCAGCCACACGGTCACCGGGCCGTGAACCACAGCTAGGTCTTGCAACCTGACGAGAGCAACATCCGCCCAGACCGACCAGGATCATCACTCACTGCCCGCGTTGAACCAGACGCCGACAACCCGAAAGATCGACGACCAGCACGGCGTTCCCGGCTACTCCTCCATCATCATCCGCCGTGACTTGCACCTCACTCTGGCCTGCCCCGAGGAAAACGAGCGTCCGATCGACACTCAAGCGATGAGCTTGCACCACCCTAATGTGTGATTAGGGCACCCAGGGCCGGGGCTTCCCTACCCACATCGGCTCGGCGCAGCGCATTGTGGAACACGTGCTCTTCGCAGGTCTTCGACTCAATACCACGGTAGGTTTCGGGCCCGCCTCGGTTTTCCGGCATGCAACCGGATAGTCGCGGCCTGTGGGACACGCCATGCCTCTTACCCATCTGGGCGGCATGGCACGGGCGGCGCCCTCTTTTCGGGTAGAGATGGTGCCGCCCCTTCAACTTCACACGCTGCTCGCGAATCCTTCCCCGGCGTCGCGAGTGGGGCGCGCTCTTCGATCGCGTCTGGCTCAGGTGCATCTGAGCTGCGCCCTGGAGGCACTCACCTGACTGTCTCCAGGGCGCTCAATGGAAGACCATCGTCAGCGTCCGCTGGTAGGTTGACATCCACACGAATCGAGCGGACCTCGCCAGCGGAGATGAAGGCGCCCATGTATCTGTTCAAAACGGTAACCCGCGACGTCGTCGAGCATGTCACCAGCGGCCGCAATGTGATGCTGTTCGGGCCCCTCGGAAGCGGGAGAAGCTCGGTCCTTCGCGAAGTGGCCGCGACGCTTGAAGCACGAGGGGGACGTGTCCTGAGCGCACAGGGAGACCTGGGCGGGCGGCAACTCGGTGGGCAGATTCTTGAGCAGCTGGGATTGCTGCGGCGCTCATCTGACCGGAGCCCTGCGGCGATGTTCACCTCGGCACGAGATGCCCTCCTCCAGCAAAACGATGCGGTACTGGTGATCGATGACTACGAACAGGCGGACCCGCTATCGGTACACTTTCTGAGCTCTGTCACGTCACGGGTGAGGACGGTTCGGTCTTATACCTCGGGCGCGCTCGCGTCCCCCTCCTGGCCAGAGGTATCGATCGACCTCGAACCTCTGGACTTCGAGCAGGTCAGAGTCCTCCTCCACGAAGAACTGGAAAGTCCCGCCTCACTCGCCCTCACCGCGCGGGTGATGAGCAAATCCGGCGGGTTGCCGGAACTCGTTCGTGCGATCGCCGGGAGCAGCCGACTCGAAGGACTCATCGTGCTCGAGAATGGCGTATGGCATCTGTCCTCCTCGTCGCTGTGGAGCACCCACCTTCGCTCGTTCGCCCAGCGACACTTGCACGAATTGAACGACGAAGAGACTGCACTGCTCTACCAAATTGCTCAGGGAGAGCAGACTCATGAACCGATAGCTGCTCTTGCCAGCCGCCCCCCTCTGCGCTCCCTGCTGCGCCGTCAGCTCGTGCGAATGGCGCCAACCAATCAGTCAGAGCCAGTTCTGTACGTGTGGCCGCCGATCGTTGCCGACCTCCTCCGCCGGGAGGTGCTTCCAGGTTCAAATGTCCCGGCACGTCCGACTTCCGAAGCGTCAGCACCCATGGAACAGACGCTGACGGGGCGGATCTTCCAGCAGGACGCAGACGAGCTTGCGCCGCTCATGCTCCAATCCTGGGAAAAGGAGCGCACGCCGGCGCGCGCCCATGCCTATCTGCGAAAAGCAACGGGCAGCCGTTTTCAGCGCGCCGCGATCGAGCGGGTGTTCCACGAAACGGTTACGTCCGGGGTCGACCCACTGGACGCATTCCTGTTCGAATTTCAACACGCGCAGTGGGTGGCGCTTGACCTCGGGGATCTTCGCGGCGCGTTGGCCGTTCTGAGAGCGTACGGCGAACAACCGTCGGCTCTGCGCCCAGCCGCCCAAGCCGCCGCGGTCCTGTTGACCGTCTTCCTCGACCGCATCCCGGAAGACTATGGCGACGGGCTCTCCGTCGAACACGACGTGACAGGCCTGACAGGGATTGTGCGGTCCATGATCTTGCTGTTTTCAGGGAAAGTCGATCGGGCGCGAGACGCGGCACCGACCGCGGCTGATCAGCTGTTCTCGCCAGCCTTTCATGGCTATATTCTCCCCCTCATCAGTCTCTATGAGGGAAACCTCGAGCTGGCCGCGGAACGTGCCGACGCCTCGCGCGCGTCCGCGCTCATTGCGCACGATCGACTCCATTATCTGGGTGCGTCCTACGCACTCGCGTTCACTTACGCGGGTGGCGGCCAGATAGCGTCACTGGATGCGGTGATCGGCGATGCACTGAGTACCGCGAAGGCCACGATGTTGCTCCGACCGTTCTTCGGGGCAACGTTGGGAATCGCGGCCGTCAACGAGGCGTTCCGGACTGGCGCATCAGATAGTTCAGCGGCACTCATCGCCGAGGTCGAATATTACGTTCCTCGCCCAGGTCCGTTGTATGGGATGGGGAGTGACGTCCCCGCCATCGTCGCACATCATGTTCTTGATCCGGTGTCCTTCGACCGCGACATGGCGAACGCCATTCGTCGACGTCGAGAACTCGGCTACTTCGCTGCGGCAGCCAGCCTGACCGTTGTCGCCGGCTGTGTCTATGCCGGCCCGCTCGTCTCTGCAGAAGCGACGCTTCTCGGCCAGCGCGTGCAACTCCCCCTCTACGCTCGGGCGCTCAACCTGATCCCTGCGCTTGCCCGTTCAGATTTCGCTGCGGTCAACGACATTCTGGTTGCCCCGGCAGCGGGAGATATCACGTTGCTGGAACAGATCGTGGGATCTGAGTTGCGTCGGGCTCAACGCAGCGGGGACGACGATATCGTCAGCGCGTTGCAGGGCCCCCTAGCGGAACTCCAGCGCAGGGCCACCGGCTCCTTCCAGCCGATCCGTTCGAGTCGAAGCGCTCTGAAAGTCGCAGAGCTCACTCCTCGCGAACGACAGATCGCCAGTTTGGTTGCCGACCTTAAGAACGCTGAGATCGCTGAACAGCTCAACATCAGTGTCCGGACGGTGGAGAACCACATTGCCAGCGCTCTGCGCAAGACCGGCACGGCAGATCGCGTGGCACTGTCCAGACTCGTGCTGAGCAGGTAAAACCAGCCGGCCGGTAACGCGATCGGTCGCCATCGCGTGCATTGTGGACGCGGCGAAGCATTCGCTCGCTACAGGCACCTATCTCACGCTACCTGACCCCCACTTGGCGTGCTCGGCTTGCTCATTTTCGCGCTCTGCCCGCCGACAGTCGCGGCGAGCCCGCGAGCATAGCACCGGCGGTTGGCAACCAAACTGCCATCACAACCATCTCGATACCGGGTGTGCTCGGGCTGATGTGCGACCGGCAGCACGGAACTGGGCCTGTCGCAGCGCGGCCGGCCACGTCGGCCGTTGGGTGATGTCGATGGCTACGCGGTGGGCCGGCGCTGGTTCCTTGCCATCCATCCAACATTGGAGCAAACATGACAAATCCTGCACAACGCAGGCTGCTGAGGGCAGCTGCCGCCACACTGGTCGGCGGTGCGCTGGCCCTGGGCAGCGTGGGCAGCGCGTACGCAGCGACGAGTTCGACAATCGACGCCACCCAGTCGGGATCGCTGACGATCCACAAATACGAGCAACCGAAGAGCCCCACGGATCTTCCGCACGACGGTCGGGAGCTCTCGGCTGCTGATCTGACGGAGCTCACACCGCTTCCCGGCGTTGAATTCACAGCGACGAAGGTGGCCGGCGTAGACCTCACTACCAACGCCGGATGGGAGTCGGCGCAGGCCATGACGACAACCACGGCCGCTTCCGCCGTCAGCACCGCACCCACAGACATCCACCGGGGAGTCACCGCCGCGGACGGGACGCTCTCCCTCACCGGGTTGGACCTTGGGCTGTACTACGTGACGGAATCCAAAGCCCCAGCTGGCGTGGTCCCGAGCGCACCATTCCTCGTGACGCTGCCGCTGACCAACCCGCTCGACCAGTCGAGCTGGATGTACGACGTGCATGTGTACCCGAAGAACTTCGCGGCACACACCGAGAAGACCGTCTCCGACAGCAGCACTGTCGCCGTGGGAGATGACGTCACCTGGACCGTCCGCTCGATCCTGCCGATTGACGGCACGGACGGTTACCAACTCACCGACACGCTCGACAAGCGCCTGACGTTCAAGTCGGCAGACGTCTCGATCAACGGCACCAAGCTTGACGCCGCGGACTACACCTCCTCCTCTGTCGTGAGCAGTGTCACGGGGCGCGCGACTGTCCTCGTGAAGCTGACCGACCTTGGCCTCGCGAAGGCAAACCTTCCCGTGAACAAGGGGGCCGCTATCGAGTTCGCGTTGGTCACCACGATCAAGGAGCTCGGTGACATCAAGAACGTCGCCGAGATCTACGACAACGCCGACGACATCACGAACAAGACGCCCTCGGGATACACGCCCGGCCACCCGGACGAAGAGAACCCGACGCCCCAGCCGAACGACCCGACCGATCCGAACAACCCGTTCGACCCGATCCCGGGAGACGATGCTCCGGTCACGAAGTTCGGCGAGCTGACGATCAACAAGATCAGCGCGGCGGATTCCAAGGTCCTCAGCGGCGCGAAGTTCCAGGTGTACACGAGCCTTGACGCGGCCAAGGCTCAGGATGCTGCCGGCCTCGTCACTATCGGTAGTGAATCCGTGTGGACCTCCGACGCGAAGGGACGTGTTTCCATCGCCGGCCTGCGTTACTCGAACTGGGAGAACAACGCGGCAATCGCCGACCAGAACGCCTGGAAGCACTACTGGCTCGTCGAGACGGCAGCTCCTGCAGGCTTTGAGCTGCTCGCCGAACCCGTTCAGTTCGACATCACGAGCAACGACGCAACAGTCGTCGACCTTGACGTGAAGAACGTTCCCGGCAATGGCGGATTCTTCCTCCCCATCACCGGTGGCGCCGGTGGTTCGTTGCTGATGGGCGCGGGCGTGCTCCTCGTTGTGGGTGCCGTCGTACTCACGATCCGCAACCGCCGTGCTGACGCAAAGGTCGCACAGTAGCCACATCCCCAGTACGAGGTCGGTCTGGCGCTCACGTGCCAGGCCGACCTCTCTCTGTAGTAGCGATCCATCCTGCCCCCGGAAACTCACCCGCTCGACGAGGTATCTCCCATGAAACACTCCCCCGCGAGCCGCCGGAGACACGCGTCTCGTTCCCGTTCCTCGATGAGGGCGATATTTCGCCGCATACCGGTCACGATCATTGCTCTGGCTGGGATCGGACTTCTGCTCTACCCTGACGCGGCAAACTGGTTCGCTGCTCGAGCACACGCCACGAGTACCAACAGCTACGCCGAGAAACTCGACGACCTGTCAGCATCGGAACGAGCGGAATCGCTCGAGCGAGCGAGGACATACAACACCCGAATCGGTGTTCAAACGCTTACGGACCCGTACACCGATGTGGCAGAAGTCGCAGCGACCTCGGATGAGTACCTGGATCAGCTCCATGTTCCAGGAAGCGATGTGATGGCCCGGATCCGGATACCCGCGATCGACATCAGCTTGCCGATCCGTCATGGCACCTCCGATGACAGCCTCCTTGAAGGTGTCGGTCACCTGCAAGGGTCGTCGCTACCGGTGGGAGGGACGAGCACCAACGCCGTGCTCACCGGACACAGTGGCTTGCCCGGCGCCGCGCTCTTCACCCCGCTGCATGACCTGGACGAAGGAGACCTGATCTTCGTTGACGTGTTGGGTGAAACGCTCGCCTATCAGGCGTTCGACTTCGCGACGGTCGTTCCCACGGAAACCGATCGGTTGCGGATCGTCAACGGTGAGGACTACCTCACGCTCATCACCTGCACACCTATCGGGGTCAATAGTCACCGCATCATCATTCGAGCCTCGCGCGTGGATCTCCCGGACGATACTCGACCCGAGGACACGGTCGCGCCCGACGAAATACCGTTCCCGTGGTGGGTGATCATGCTCAGTGCTGTGAGTGTTGCCGCGGGGCTGTACCTGATGTGGCCCGCGATCGCGCGTGGTCGTCTCGCGCGTCGTGGTCGGCTCGCGCGTCGACACACGTTCGTCGAGGTCGACGGCCGAAGCCGCAGCAGACGCCGCCACCTGCTCAGTTAGCCTCGCTACACTGCTGGCCGTGCAACGCTCCTACAGGGTGTTCTCGCGCTGATTGATTCGTTGCGGAAGTGGTCGAATGGTCTGCGATTGCCGGGTTCCACCTGCGGGATAGGCGGCGCGATAGCACATCGAGGACGCTCTCGGCGGTTGGCCGATTCGTGCCACCGTAGGTGGTACGGCATGACGCGAAACAGATCGTGGATCATCCTCGGGCGGAGGCGGCTGGATCGCACGATATCAGGCCGTACGGCGTGCTGATCACACGGCCTACTCTGCGTCGTCGACGATCGACAGGCCAACGAAGTGCATCTGTGGACGACCGTAGTAACAGGTCTGCAGGAGCACGTCGCCAGGTATTCCAACGAGCGCATCTGACGTGACTCCGTATTTGGCTGTGTCCCGGGTGCCCGCCACCCGGTACTGGCGGATGATCCCGTCAACCTCGACGTTGACCAGCTGCCCGATCTCCCACGACAGCACGATGTCTCCCCCGCAATAATTATGTGCAGCCCACAGCGGTGGAACGTCATCCCGGTGTCCGTCCACCATCTCCGAGAAGGTGCCGTCGCAACGATCGAGCAGCGTTTCTGCGCCGGACTGACCGAGCGTGACCGTTGGGATGGCATCACCGGCGAGCGAGCGCGCAACCGTGATCTTGATGTCCCCATACGTTCGTTCCACGGTTTGAGGATCCACAACAGCGATTCCGACGGTGATGAGTCCTGCCCCGATGAGGGCGACGCCCAACGTCGCGAGCGTTCTGCGCCATGCCCTTGAGGCCCAAGACGGGCTCGTCAACGAACGCCGGGCATCTCATCGTGGTGTTTCTTGCCTCGTCGACCCAACCTCCGAGAGACGAACGCAGCACAGAGCGCAAGACTGAGCAGAGTTACTCCCCCCGCGACGAGTGTCCCCGTTCCGGCACCTCCCGTGGCTGGCATGTCGAAGCGAGGGCTGTCGGTCACGACCAGCGTCCCGCTTTCGATCGTCACTTGCGAGTTCAGGGCAGGGTTTGCCAGTTCGAGCGCTCCGCCGGCGGCGACGGTGAAGGGAACTGCTTGCGCAAGGAGGACATGTCCGTCTGGCGCTTTCGATTCACGGATCCAGTAGGCACCGGGGGTGATGCCGAGTACTTCAAATGACCCGGTGGTGCCGGGCACCGCAGAGACAGTGATTCCGTTCAGCGGTTCGCCTGGTGCGCCGTCGACATCGGTCAGGATCTCGAATCCGGCTCCGTCCAGCGGGGTGACCTGCCCGTTGACGGTGCCGCGCTTGAGAATGTCCATCCGCGCCGAGACGACGGTGTCGGTCTGGCAAACCGGCGCGGGAGCGGCGCCAGCCTCGCAGGTGGCAGGAGGTGTATCGCCGGTGCCGGCGACGACGTTGTGGAGAACACTGTTCCACGCATGGTCCGCGACTGTTGCTGTGTAAGTCAACTTTGCCGGGTACCCGGCGATGAGGGTGAAAGGGGACGAGGTAAGAACCGGTTTGCCGGGAACCGGGTCGGGGATGTTCTTGGTGACCGTCCGAGTGCCCGTGGGGACAAACCACAGGTAGGTTCTCTCTTCGTAGGTCAGCGTCGCGGAACCGGCAACAAACGCGGCGTTGTTCAACACGTTCGTGAGGTCATCGGTGAGGACAACGTTGCCGGTATCCTCGGTGGAGCGTGCTGTGACGGTGTACGAGACGTTCTCCCCCGGTGAAACGTAGGTTCCGCCCCCAGCCACGGATGCGGCCTTGTCGATGCTCCAGACGGGCCCCTTCGCGATTGCTGTTGTCGTCGTTGACACGTTGTTGGTGTTGTTCGGGTCGCTGTCGATGCCAATCACCGTTGCGGTGTTCTCGACGGACGTACTTTGCGGGGCTGTGACCGTTCCTCGAATGATGATCGGTTCAGCAGAAGCACCAGCCTCGAGAACGACGGGGACCGCTGCGGCACGGTCCCCCCCGGCAAGCACAGGGCGGTCCGGGTCGGTCTCGTCAATCGACCACCCGGTCGGCGCGGCACTGCAGGAGAGGTTCGGGCCGGCAAGACGGCAGCCCTCAGGACCGGACACCAGCACAGGATCGACGACCGTGGCTGGTATCGCGTCACGGACGATGTATCCGTGCGAGGCCTGATTTGCTGAGTTGTTCGTGACATTCATCGACCATTCGATCTCATCACCGGTGCGTACGGTTGTCGGCGCCGACTTCACGACCGAGAGATCAACAGCCGGGGCCACAAGACCCACTCGGACCGGCAGCCTCCCCACTTTGACCGCGAAGCGGTCATACGCCAGCGGGCCGATGACAACCATCGCTGCATACGAGACCGTGAGCGTGACCGAATGAACGAGACCCGAGATCTGGACGACCGGGCGGTCATGCGCGATTCCCGTCTTCTGACCGAGCGTCGGAGTGTAGGTGAAGCCGTTGTCGCGGTACGCGACGTCGACTCCTGGGACTGCCAACGGGTTTGTTTCGTAGGTCGTCATGGCCGTGCTGTAGGCGGTTGGTGATTCACCGTTGATCGCGGAGATTCGGGTCTCGCTCCACGATGCGATCGCGCCGAACTCTGGCAGCGTGTCTTCGGTCGTGGACATGGAAACGTCGTAAATAGCCAAGCCTGGGTTGAGCACCGGCTTGTCGTACGTGATCGTGACGGTGTTCACATCACCGCATTCGAAACGCTTCCCTTCCGCCAGCCACTCGTCTTGCGTTCCAGCCCAGTCGGCAGGGGGTTCAAGACAGCCCACCGTCAGCGGATCGTCCAACGTGGTTCCTGCAGAAGGTCCGCCAGGCGGGAACAGCTCGAATGATTGGGCATACGGGTAGGCGGCTGACTTCAACCGAAGCTGTCCTTGACCTCCCACCTGGAGCCTGGCGGTCTGGTTCCCCAACTGCACCTCAGCCTCATTGGCGTCAACGAAACTCGATGAACTGACGTACGAACTCGAGTTCTCTGGAACAAGAGCAGACGAACCGGCCCCGGCCGCAGAACTGGTCGGCACGAGTCCGAGCGACAGCGTCACCACGAGTAGCGTCGAGGATGCACACCACTTCGTCACGCCAGACAACGAATGGTTGCTCGACCGAGCTGTGGCCGGACCCAACAAGCGCATGGCATCTCCAGAGAATCGACAAGGGAACAGGTACCAGTATCGGGAGCACGTCACTCGTCTCCGTGCACGCGTTGCTTCTGCCTGCCATGACGCACAACAACTCAGGGGGCAATGGGGCAATGGCTAGGTGCTGGCATGCAGCATCGTGGGTGCGTGCACCCGATGAGATCGGCTCCTGAAGGCCTCGACCGACAGGTTGGGGTTCGTGCTCGGCCAATTGTCGGAGGCGTCGAGCACCACCGGGCCTGTCGCTACTGCGGCCTCAAGGAGCCCCATCGTCTCCTCGACCGGGTTCGTCCTTCCGCCTCATCGGCGCGCCGACGAGGCGGGCACTGCGAAGCGCAAGGAGGCATCGCGATGCGATCCAAATCCGGGAGGGCGTCTGACGCTCGGTTCGGTGGGAGACAGGACGATAGCCGAAACACACTGCGGGGAGGAGGCACTCAATCCCGGTCCTTGATCCAACTCCGGCAGCGGGCACGGTGTGAGCCGCGGTCTCGTTCGAAGGCTCCGACCAACAAGCACGGTCAACACCGGGGCGCAACCACGTGCACTGCAAACCTGCGGTCAGGCCGATTTCGGTTGTTGCTGCGCACGTCACAACCTGCGGGAGGGGACGCCGGCATTGGCTCTATTGCGTCAGGGAAGCCTGGTAGAACTGTGCAAAGTGTTCAGCGTCGTCGCTGTTTCCGGAGTAGAGATGTCCGTTGACGATGGTGGTGGGAACGGCGGTCAGGGCTAGTGCTTCGCTGGTCGGGAGCGGACCCTGTAGAGCCTCGGCGGTGATGTCCCGCACCCAGGCTTGATAGGTGCGGAGCGTGGTTGCGTCGCTCAGCGAGACGTTGAGCTGGCCGGCAATGCTCACGAGCTCCTGATCGGAGAGACCAGGGGTGTTCTCTGCGGGCTGGTTGGCGAAGACGGCAGAGAGGTAGCCGGGGAGAGCAAAGGGATGGGATGCCGCGACATCGACGATGCTGGCTGCTGCGCGAGTGGAGTAGTTGGTGCCAACCGAGAGCCGGTCAAGGAGCGCCACTGGGTGGATCCGCAGCGTTGCGCGCCCGTCGTCGACCTCGTCGAACAACAGCTGTCCACTATCGGCTTCGAAGATCTTGCAATACGGGCACAGCGGGTCCAGGTAGAGGTCGATGACTGTCGCGCCCGAACCGAGGCTGATGTACCCGCCATCGAACTCCACCGCGCCGACAACACCCGTCAGCGAAGACGTAGGGTATGAGTCCTCCTCCTCGGATGGCATGGCTTCGCTGCCGAGACAGCCGCTGAGGATGATCGCATTGATGAGCGCTGCGAGGAAGACTGCACCCCGGCGTCGCCGCGGACTGAGTTGAAAGAACGCCATATACTGCTCCTCAGGGTATGTCTGGACACTGTGGTTCTCAGGACTGAGCCCTCGTGCAGGGGCTCACGGTCGTGGACGATATGAGTGAACCAGCGAGCCGATGGGTTTGTAGCTGCCCGGTATCGTCTGCCGGACATCTGCGGATCCGTGATCGTTGCGGTGGCTAGTCATCAACGTCTGTGACTGCTCCGGTTTCACCGTCAACAGTGACGGTGATTCGTTGGCGCCCCGTCTCGAAGTCGATCTTCCAGCTCAAGAGAGCGCCTTCGTTTCGAAGATCGATGTTCGTGACGTGGACTGCTCCGCCGACCGATCGGCTAGCCTCTTCGACTGCCTGAGCTGCGGACCAGGAGAGTCCCGGGCCGGTCGCGTCACGATTCGTGTTGAGCCACAGGTCGCTGCGGTTGATCTGTGCTTTCGCGCTGACGAATGACTGCAACGTTTGTCGGAAGTCGTCATCTGCGAACCAGTTGGAGTCGGAGGAACTCGATGAGTGTGCTTCGAGATACTCACGGTATTGCTCCCGCGCGGCGAAGAACACCTCGAGATCGGATGCTGGATTCGTCGACGGTGTGGCCTCGCTGGCGGAAGTAGCGGGCGTGCTTGGGTCTGCGGCTCCGATCGGTGCGCCCGTTCCAGGCGCGGTGCACGCCGATGTCGACGCGATAACGCTCCCGACGACAAGCGCAAGCGACATCCGCCAGATGCGTTTCTTAGTCATCAAGTCTCATCTCCACAATCTGAAAGTTGGTGTCAAGACGTAATTTGTGAACAGATCCGTCGACGAGTTCGATCCGATAGGGAGCATGCGAGGAAGCGTCCAGCTCCAATTCGGTCAAGTAACTGCCGGGGTATGCCGCCAGTGCAGCAAGAACGGCTGAGTTGATGTCCTCGATGCGCCAGGTGCCCGGGAACCTTCCATCGTCGGAGCGTTCGGTCTCGATGATGGTGGCCTTGTCGTCGACCACGCGAACCTTGCTTTCCAGACCATCCGCCGTCTCGAAGTGAACGTGCCACGCGCCAACAGGTTCAGCCTCCACGGACCTCAGATCGCTCACATCGCCTCCGACGGCCACGTTGGCCAGGCGAATGACCTCCAACAGCTGTTCAGCGCTGTCCGTACCCTGTGGGCCGGCCGTCCGCGGCGGGTCGTTCGAATCGGGTCGGCCCGGCGTATCAACGGTTGGACCGCTCGCAGCTGAAGGCGAGCGATCCACGAAACGGGAGCTCGCATCGGCCATGGGCGTGGACTGGTTGCCATTGACGTTGCCGATCAACAGGCCAACGATCACGGAAGCGAGGACGACCAATGCTGCCAGGAGCGCCAGGGTGAACCAACGCCAACGACGTTTTTCCGGTCGAGGTGACCTGTCCAGATCTATCTGTTGAGAGGGCTTCACGGGGTTCAATTCGGAGTATTCGCTTTCTCAGGCGGGCCGCTGCCGCGGCGGTGGTTCTGGAATCTGGTGGCGTGTTGGGCGTCTCGCCGACCACTCATTGCTTCAAGGACGGACGCTCACGCCGATAAGATCCGGCTCGCCAGGTCACGCAACGTTTTGTCTGGTGCTCGCCGTCGGTGCCGGCGACTCACGGGCAATGACGCGGGCGAGTAGGTTCGGTCCTGATCGACTGTCCCGCACCGTGAAATCGCCGATGTGTAGACGCGTACCGGTGCGTTTAATCTCTCCGACGATCAGGTCCTCTCGTGCAGAGACGACGACAAGGCGATCGCCCTCCTGCACATTTCTGGGATCCGAGAGGGAACGATCAGCCCCCCGGTCGTCCTCGCGTGAAGACTCAGGCAGGTCGGGAACTCGTGCTGCGACCGCGGAGCTCGTCGCGGTTGTCGTGACGACGGTACCCAGTTTTCGGCCGGCGAAGCGAGCCAAAACTTGCCATTCACCAGCCGCCATAGGAAGGTCGATGGCCCGGTGTACCGAGGTTCCTGTAGCGATGAGGTCTCGAGTGATTCCGGCGATGATTTGGTGAATCACGATGGTTGTCCTTGCGGGTAGTTGGGTTGACTCGGCACTCCGGGAAGACGACGAGGCGCGCCGGCCGCGCCGAGATATCACGCTCCCCGATGGGTCGCATCGTGAAAACTGGATGCTCGGGCCTGCTAGGACAAGTTTCGAACTGGGAGTCTGTGCTCGTTCTGACTTGACACCGTTTTGAGTACTAAACAGCATGAAAACCAGTGATCGGTGGGGTGCCATGCGTGGCTGAGGACCACCATTCAGGGGAGGGCGCGGGGCGCGACAGCGCTACCCGGCTGACGCGGAACCTCTCGATGACCTGACACGCACGATCGATCTGATCGAACTTCGCCCGCGGTGCACTTCTCACTGGGTGCGTGCGAGGGAGGGCGTGACATCCATCGTTACTCAAGGAGCGTAGATGCACCTTCGCAACCATCCCCGAAGACCGGGCACAGCGCGCATGGGCGACACCAAAACGGGGCGGCTCGAAAGCCGCCCCGCCTGTGGATAACTACCCGCCTGACATGCGCGGATAACGTTCAATTATGTCAAGATTTCGCTTTCGCGCAGGACAAGCATCTTCTGGTTCATCGTCATCGTCGTTCGTTTTAGCTTCGTGTACATGACCGTGGTCGTTCTGTCTGCCAGGTGATTCGGAGACCAGCACCAGGATGCGGATCTCCCCCGACGTCGTGGCGACCGGTGAAGGTCGGTGTTTGCGGTCTTCTGTTGTCCCGCGTAAACCGAAGACGGGGCATGTTTCGAGGCCTGGCATCCTCTCAACAACTTTCGACAGGCTCGTTTGGGGGAAATATGAATGCAGCGACAGATACACGCCCGGGTTCACCGACGAAAGAGCAGCCGATGCCGCGGGGCGCATCATGGGCGCGTCGCCATCAGCGAAGCGCCTCCCGCCTTGGATTCTCCACAGCGGTTGCCGTTATCGCCATCTCGCTATTTTCAGCGCAACCCGCGTCTGCGGCTTCGGCCGCGGCTGAGGAGCAGGTGACGCTGAGCGCCGCTGAGGCAGCTGAAGTTGCCGCCACTGCGGCGATCCCAGCGGTCTCACCGACGGGACTCCCTATCGACAAGAGTGCAGTCGAGGGGTGGCGCATCGAGGGCGTTGTTACCTTCGTGAGCTACGAGTTACAGGACGCCGATACGAGTTCTCGCTCGCTCACCGGCGCGTACCTCGACGCATCAGGAGCCACCGTCTCCACCGTCGATGTGGTTGGATCCGGGGAATCGATGCAAGCATGGTCCAACGGCGCACGAGTCGACATTGCTGCACAACTCAACACGCCGGACTCGAGCCAGAACGGCACCAACAGTGCAGAGCGGGCCGCTCCCACCACGACACGAGACTTCTGCTGGTACTTGAATAAGTACGCCGAAGGGGAGATCGCGCTCGGCACCCTGGTCGCCGCCGCCGGCGGTGTTGCCGCGCTCTTCTCAGGCCCAGTCGGCGGCGCTGTCGCGGCCGCGGGTGGACTGAAAGCTGCTCTCGGAGGAATGTACAAGTGGCTGATTTCACTTTGGTGCATCTAACTATTGTGGAATCGGGAAGGAATTCGAGCTATGAATAACCTCACTCCACGGTGGCTGCGCATCCTGCTCTGGATCGTGGGAGCGGTCAATGCCATCCTGGTCGTCGTCAATCTCCTCAATGGAGATCTGGCAGCAGCGATGCCGTTTGGGATCGCAGGCGGCGTGTGCTTGGTCCTGGCCGCGACCCTCCCTCGGCGCAGGCCTGGCTCATCACCCGCAGCCGCGGCCAGTAGACGCTGAGCGCCGGAGGTGGGGCGGCCGAGCGGTCGGCCGCCCCACCTCCCCCGCAGCCGCACCGTCACTCGTAACCCCAGTTCCAAGAGTGTTGTGGCCGCCGCATCGCTCGCGGAGTCGTTGCGGTTCCAATGGCAGACAGGGTGGCCGCGGATCCACAGCCGAGCAACCCAGAAATACCTCGCGGCCGCAGCAACCCACGGCCCCAACCGAGCCTTGGAGCCTCCGTTGAGCGGCGCCTAGAAGCACCTTGCTGAGATCCGAATCTCCCTCTCCGAACCGCCCGCCGATGGTGCGGACCCAGGCATCAGGTACTTAGGTGGCGACGGAACGGAATGGCGATCGGTTTGGACGTGGTCCATGCAGCCGACGCCGATACGGTTCGAGATCCGAACACCGCTCGGCGTTAGCCCTATCGATCTGTCGGCTCCAAACTGACCGCGGGCGCGTCGTGCGAGCCCACCGCGGACGGCCCTGATTCAAGCAGGAACAGGCCCGAATTCGTCAGCTCCTCGGAACCACGACAGGCTGGGTGAGAGACAAACGCATACTTCAATCACCACGGCGACGACCGGCCCTTGCCAAAGGGGCCCACCGAGGCGCCAGACCGGCGCTGCGTGAACCCCTCAGAGAAGCGGGCCCGCGCCGATTGCTCAGTCCATGCGCTTTCTGACGCATACAGCGGGGAGCATCGCAGGCCCAAAGACTCAAGGTTGACCTAGGTTTAGTTAGGTATACCTATCCTAACTTGATCTTTGCTACAGTCGAAGCGCTTCCCTTCCGCCGAAAGATTGGTCTTCGCTGTGCTCCGCCGGTCCTCCCTCGCTGTCCTCGTCGCCACGTCCGCCCTGCTGCTCGCCTCCTGTGCCTCGACGGGAGCCGCCCCCGAACAGTCCGCCGGCAGCGGCGGCGGCTTCACCCTCGAGCACCCCTCGATCGACGGCCTCGCGATCGACTTCGACGCGCAACCGAAGAACATCGTCATGGACTGCTACGCATACAGCTCGCTGCACGAGTATGGCGTCGAGCCCGTCGCTCTCTTCGGATACGAATGCGACAACCCCTTCGTGATGGGCGATGCCGACATCTCCAACATCGAGGTCGTCGGCACCGACGGAGAGATCGACGTCGAGAAGCTCGCCAAACTGCGACCCGACGCCATNTCTTCGGCGGCGACGTGGCCTCCGATGCGATCGTCCAGTCCGACGAAGACCTTGAGCAGGCAAAGGAAGCATTCAGCGATGCCATCACCGACAAGAAACTGAACCTCATGCTCACGAGCCCCGCCAAGGAGATGCTCTACACCGGCGTCGGCTTCGCGCAGGCCGAACTGCTCGAAGAGCTCGGCGCCACCATCGTCGGCGCCGACGCTCCCAAGACCGGCAACCCGTGGGGCCAGGTCGCGTGGGAGGATGCCTCGACCTACCCCGCCGACATCCTGCTCGTCGAGGGCTACAGCGAAGACTTCTCGTTCAGCTCCGAACTGTGGGACGCGCTTCCCGCCGTGCAGGCCGACCAGCTGGGTGCCTGGAGCTCGAAAGGCGCGATGACCGCCTCGACCTACGCGGCGTGGCTGAACGACGTCGCCGCGCTCGTCTCCTCGTCCACCAAGGTCTCCTGACCTTCCGATGCCCTCGCAGCCCACGGCATCCGTGTCCGCCCCGAACACTTCCCTGTCCGGGGCGGACCCGCGTGCGTCGGCAGCGAGCAATTCGAGCCGACGGCGGTGGATCGGACTGATCCCGCTGGCGCTCCTATGTCTCGCGGCGCTCGCAGCCAGCATGCTCGTCGGTTCGCGCAGCCTTCCGCCAGCCGATGTGGTGCACGTGCTCTTCCACCCCGACCCCGCCGACGCCATCTCGCAGACGGTCTGGCTCTCCCGCGTGCCGCGCACGGTCCTCGTGCTCATCGCGGGCGCAGCCCTCGGCGTCGCCGGGGCCCTGATGCAGGCTGTCACCCGCAACCCGATGACCGACCCCGGCATCCTCGGGGTGAACGCGGGCGCATCGCTAGCGGTCGTTGTGGGACTGGCATTCTTCGGAATGACGGACATCTCCCAATACATGTGGTGGTCCTTCGCGGGCGCAATGATGACCTCAGTGCTGGTCTTCATAATCGGCAACACCGGCTCGGCCCGCGGCAACCCGGTGCGCATGACGCTGTCGGGTGTTGCCCTTGGGGCCGTGCT
>NZ_JACYTW010000028.1:0-48519 GCF_014841395.1 Plantibacter sp. CFBP 13570
CGAACGCACCGGCCGCTCCCGCCGCCGCGTCCGACGGCATGCCCGCGGCACCACCGGGGCCGCCGAGTCCGCCACCGGCCGAGGTCGTCGCCGCCGCGCTGAGCGTCGGAGCGACGAGGTTCACGACGAGGATGCCGACGAGGCCCACCGCGACACCGACGGCACCGCCGATGAGCGACTGTACGACGGACTCGCCCGCGACCTGGCCGACGATGCGCCGGTTGCTCCACCCGATCGCCTTGAGCGTGCCGAACTCGCGGGTGCGGCGCGTGACACCGGAGATCGTGAACAGGATCGCGATGAGGAACGCGGCGGCGAGCACGATGAGCGACAGCCAGGTGCCGAGGTTGGACACGAGCGTCGACGCCGAGGCGAGCGAGCCGGACACGGTGGACGCGAGGTCCTCCTGGGTGCTCACGGTCGCGTCGGGCAGTGCCGACTCGATGTCCGTCTGCACCTGTGTGATGTCGGTCGACGAGGCGGCCTGCACGTACACGTCGCTGATCTGGCCGTCGAGTCCGGCGAGCGTCTGCGCGACGTCGAGGGGGATGTAGACGTTCGACGCGGTCGTGGCGTCGGCTCCGGAAGCGGTCACCGTGCCGACCACGCTGAACGTGGTGCCCGCGATGTCGATCGTGTCGCCGGTGGCGATCCCCGCCTCGGTCGCGTAGGAGGCGTCGAGGACGGCGACGTCCGTGCCCGCGTCGTCGGCTGCGAGCGAGCGACCGTCGCTGAGGGTGACGGCCGAGAGCGGACCGACGGCGTCGCCCGAGGGGTCGAGACCGAGGACCGTGAAGGAGTCGACACCGAAGGAGCTCCCGCCTGCGCCGTCCGGACCGCCCTGCGGCGGGGTCGCGCCGGTCGTGTCACCGCCGGGCACGCCTGCCGCCCCGTCGGACCCCTGCGCCTGGGAGAAGTCGGGCAGCTCACCGGTGAAGGTCGTGTTCGTGAGCGACAGGGTGGCTGCCGCGGCCTCGACGTTGGCGACGTCGGTGATCGTGCCGAGCGCCGTCGCGTCGAAGGTCGACGTGCCGCGCGCCGCCTCGAGCCGCGACTGGTTGACGGTCGTCGTGCCGTCACTGGTCGACCCGTCGCCCGAGCCGAAGTCGAAGTTCTGGCCGGGGCCGCCGCCCTCCTTCGGCGCCTCGGCGGCCTGACTCACCGTGATGTCCGTTCCGACCCCGTAGACGGATTCCAGCACCGACGCCTGCGCCGTCTTCACGCCGGCTGCGACCGAGTTGACGATGATCACGAGGGCGATGGCGAGCGCCATCCCGATGGCGATGATGATGGTCTGTTTGCGACGACCGACGAGTTCCCGCCGGAGATAGGTTCCGAACATGTCTGCGTTTCCTTCTGTTCTGGTGCACGTGCCGGCGTCCCCGTTGCGCGACGCCGACGATCCGCACGTCGCGGATGACTTGGACCGGACGCTACGGAGGCCCGCTTGGCCCGCGCCTCGGCGACGCTATGAATCGGCCCAGGCCGCTGCGGGCGCTTCGCCGACTCGGGAAGGGCACAGCATCCGTCTGGTCGGTTCATAGACAGCTCATAGGGCGGCGGCGAATACTGAACCCGTGAACATCCCGACCCAGGCGCCCGGTGCCGCGCGAAGCGCACTCAAACGGGCCGACGGCACCGCCGTCCGCGTGCTCGTCGTCGACGACGAGGCCACGCTCACGGACCTCCTGCAGATGGCCCTGCGTTACGAGGGCTGGGAGATCCGGACCGCCGCCGACGGCCGCGAGGCCCTCACGATCGCCCGCGACTTCCGCCCGGACGCCATCGTGCTCGACATCATGCTGCCCGACCTGGACGGCCTGCAGGTGCTGAACCGCCTGCGGACCTCGGGGAGCGACGTCCCCGTGCTGTTCCTCACCGCCAAGGACTCGCTCGACGACCGCATCGCCGGCCTCACCGCCGGCGGCGACGACTACGTGACGAAGCCGTTCAGCCTCGAGGAGGTCGTCGCCCGGCTGCGCGGGCTCATCCGCCGCTCGACCCTCCTGGCCGCCGACGAGTCCGGCCCGGACATCGTGGTCGGCGACCTCGTGCTCAACGAGGACAGCCACGAGGTGACACGCGACGGCGAGCCCATCGAACTCACCGCGACCGAGTTCGAGCTGCTGCGGTTCCTCATGCGGAACCCGCGCCGGGTGCTGAGCAAGGCCCAGATCCTCGACCGGGTGTGGAGCTACGACTTCGGTGGTCGTGCGAGCGTCGTCGAGATCTACATCTCCTACCTGCGGAAGAAGATCGACGCCGGGCGCGAGCCCATGATCCACACCGTGCGCGGTGCCGGGTACATGTTGAAGATCCCGACGGTCGGTTCGTGACCACGAGCGCCCCCGTCACCGACCCGGCAGCGACGACCACCGGCTCCACCCGCCCCAAGCGCGCTCCGTGGACGCTCCGTCGACGCCTCATGGTCGTCGTCGTCGGGCTCCTCGCCCTCGGCAGCGCCATCGTCGGTGTCGCGAGCGCGGTGGCGGTGAGCGGCCTCCTCACCGAGGGCGTCGACAACCAGCTCACGAAGGCCGCCGAGCGGATCGTCGACTACGGCCGGAACGGTCAACTCCCCGCGCCGGACTCCATCCCCGACGCCGCGATCCCGGACGGCTACGGTGGCGGTTCGGGGACGCGCGAGCCACCTGCCTTCATCGGCGCTCCAGGCCTCGGGCCCGGCGCGCTCGGGGCGATCGTCGTCGACGGCACCATCGTCAACGCCGGATACCTCAACGCCGACGGCAGCACGGTCCCGTGCACCGAGAGCCAGGACGCCATGATCCTCACGGTGTCGGCCGGCGACCGACCGTCGACCATCAACCTCGGTGAGCACCTCGGCGACTACCGCGTCGTCGCCGTCACCGACGCGAGCGGCGCGACGAGGATCATCGGGCTCCCGCTCGCCGAGGTCGCGTCGACGGTCATGCAGCTCGTCACCCTCATCGCGATCATGAGCGTCGTGGTCCTGCTGCTCGCCGGGCTGGCCGCGTTCGCGATCGTGCGGTACTCGCTCCGCCCGCTCGACCGGGTCGTCGCGACGGCCGCGGTCGTCGCCGAGCTGCCCCTCGACCGCGGTGAGGTGGCGCTCGCCGTCCGGGTACCGGAGTCGGACACCGACCCGCGCACCGAGGTCGGGCGCGTCGGATCGGCGATCAACCGCATGCTCGGGCACGTCTCGTCCGCGCTGAACGCCCGGCAGGCGAGCGAGAACAAGGTGCGCCGGTTCGTCTCGGACGCGAGCCACGAGCTCCGGACCCCGCTGGCGTCCATCGCCGGATACTCGGAACTCGCCGCCCGGAAGTCGGACGCGCTGCCGGAGGACGTCACGCACTCCCTCGGCCGGATCCGCTCCGAGGCCGGTCGCATGACCACGATCGTCGAGGACCTGCTGCTGCTGGCGCGGTTGGACGAGGGACGCGAACTCGCGAAGCGCCCCGTCGACCTCACCGAACTCGTCATCCACACCGTCGGCGACGCCCATGTCGCCGGGCCGGACCACGTGTTCGAACTGGACTTCCCCGAGGAGCCCGTCCTCGTCACGGGTGATGCGTCCCGACTGCAACAGGTGATCGTCAACCTACTCGCCAACGCGCGGACCCACACGCCCGCCGGGACGACCGTGCGGACGGGGCTGGCGGTCGAGAGCGGTCCTGCGGGCGAGATCGCCGTGCTGACCGTTTCGGACGACGGCCCCGGCATCGACCCCGCGCTGCAGCCCAACCTCTTCGAGCGCTTCGTCCGTGGCGACGACTCCCGCTCACGGGCCACCGGGAGCACCGGCCTCGGGCTCGCGATCGTGCACGCCGTCGTGGCCGCGCACCACGGCACGGTCAGGTGCGAGAGCACACCAGGACGGACGGTGTTCCGCGTCGAGCTACCGGCCGTCGCCACCCCGGACGTCCTCGTCCCGACGGCGGAGTGATCCGTGCGGCCGGGTAGCGTGGTCCCCATGTGGGTCAAGGTGTGCGGTCTGTCCGAGGCGTCCGACGTCGCTGCGGCGGTGGACGCCGGAGTCGACGCGATCGGATTCGTCTTCGCGCCGGGGTCGCCCCGGACCATCGAGCCCGAACGCGTCGCCTCGCTGCGCGCCGACGTCCCCGAGTCGGTGCTGACGGTCGGTGTCTTCCGGCGCCAGTCGGTCGAGGAGGTCTCGCGGATCGCCGGTGCTGCCGGGGTGCAGGCTGTCCAGCTCCACGGTGACGAACCACCCGAGGCGTTCCAGGAGCTGCAGGCGATGGGATGGCGGACGCTCCGGGCGACCTCGGCGGTGCACTACGCCTCCGAGAACGCCGCCGAGCGCGCCGCCTACGCCGAGGAGCTGTTGCTCCTCGATGCACCGGACCCGGGAGCCGGGAAGACCTTCGACACGATCGCTCTGGTGGCGAACCCACCCACCCGCACGTGGATCCTCGCCGGCGGTCTCACGCCGGAGAACGTCCAGGGCCTCATCGCGGAACTCCGGCCCTGGGGGGTCGACGTGTCCAGCGGGGTCGAGTCCTCGCGCGGGGTGAAGTCGCCGGAGCTCATCCGTTCGTTCGTGCACGCCGCCCGCACCGCCCGGGCCGTCTGAGCGTCCGCGGGACACCCGCTGGTCCGGGGTGTGACCCGCACGCTACATTCGTCGGATGAGGCGGTCGGTCGACCGCGATGACGACAAGGAGCGCCACCACCGTGATCGACACCATCCTGCTCGCCGCTGACGACAACGGTCGTGCCGCCATCGAGTTCATGAACGCCCCCGCCAACGTCTTCGGCGGCATCATCGGCTACGCCCTGTTCGTCGCATCCGTCTGGGGCATGTTCGAGAAGTCGGGCCGCTCCGGCTGGACCGCGATCATCCCGATCTACAACTGGTACGTCGTCGTCAAGCTCGCCGGCTTCTCCGGCGCGGCGACCATCCTCTACTTCATCCCGCTCGTGAACATCGTGTTCGGATGGATCGTCGGTTGGCACATCGGCAAGCAGTTCGACAAGAGCACGGTGTTCCGGATCTTCGGACTCGTCCTGTTCCAGCTGATCGGGTTCTTCATCCTCAGCTACGGCTCGGACCGCTACCTGGGCAAGCAGGCCGACCGCGCCTAGACGGCGGTCACCGGAGCCGGACGCTCACCGCGACGGCCAGGCCCACGGCGGCGTCGACAGCAGACCCTGATCCTCGATGGTCGTCTCGCCGAGTCGCTTCACCAGCCGGTGCTCATGCACCTCGCCGGCCTCGAGCATGGCCTCGATGAGCGGACGGGCGTGGGAGACGACCACGAGCTGTGTGTCGGCGCTCGCCGCGGTGATGAGCCGAGCGAGCTGGGGGAGGAGGTCCCCGTGGAGGCTCGTCTCGGGCTCGTTCAGCACCATGAGCTCGGGCGGGCGTGGCGTGAGGAGCGCCGCGACGAGCAGGAGGTAACGGAGCGTGCCGTCGGACAGCTCGCCGGCCGAGAGTGGACGGAGCATCCCCGGCTGTTCGAGCTCCAGCCGGAACACCCCGTCGTCGGCGCGCACGCGCAGCACGCTGCCGGGGAACGCATCGTCGACGGCGGCGTCGAGGCGATTCCGGCCGCCGGACTCGATGATCGTCTGCACCGCGGCGGCGAGGTCCGCGCCGTCGTGCCCGAGCACAGGCGTCCTCGTCCCGACCTGCGGCGCACGCGCCGGGGCCTCGCGGTCGGTCCGGAACTGGTCGTAGAACCGCCAGCCGCGCACCTGGCCGCGCACGCGGAGGACCTCGGGCGTCGCGTCGGCGTCCGAGAACTCGGTGAGGATGCTCTCCGAGGTGCCGAGCGTTCGACCGATCGGACGCCACGACCCGTCGCGGACCCGGACCGCCGGACCATGTCGGTCGACGAGCAGGCTGCTCGGTTTGGCCAGTGCGCCGGCGAAGATCTGCTCCCGCTTGATCTCGGGGTCGCGGCCGAACAGCGTCGTGGACGGTTGCGGGATCCCGAGGTCGACGAGATACCCCAGCGTGTCCGTCGCGAATCCGAGTCGCAGGCTGATCGGACCCGAGCGGCGCGTGCCCTGGACCGGGACGGAGCCGTCGACCATGGCCCGACTCACGTGCTCGGGGCCGGCCCAGAGCGTCGAGGAGAGCCCGCCGTCGCGGGCGAGGGATCCGACGACATCGCCGTCGCCCGCACTCGCGAGGAGTCGGAGTGCCCGGTAGAGGTTGGACTTGCCGGTGCCGTTCGCGCCGGTCACGACGTCGAGGCCGTGCAGCGGCAGCACGGTGTCTCGGATGGACCGGTAGCCGGAGATGGCGAGCGTCTGGATCATGGCTCCATGGTGCCGGGCGCCTCGGACATCCGGACGGGTGGTGGATGCCCGGTGCACGCCTGTCGGGACGGGGCCGGGGGTGTGTTATGGTTGTCGAAACCAAAGACCGCCGGTCACTGTCGCGTGCAAACGAGACAGTCGAAGGTTCTCATGACGAGACGTCCAGCGCAGGTGTATGAAGATCTGATCGAGGCTTGCCTTTCCCCAGCTCCGTGCGCTTGCGCCGGAGCTTTTTTCATGCCCGAACCCTTCACCGGCCCGGCGGTTGGTGTGTGCGGCCTCCGCTGCATGCATTCAAGATTCGAAAAGGAGTGGCCATGGCGAACAAGGAAGCCTCGGTTGCCGAACTCACGGAGAAGTTCCAGAGCTCGACCGCCGTTCTGCTGACCGAGTACCGCGGCCTCACTGTTGCTCAGCTCAAGAACCTGCGCAAGAGCATCAGTGCGGACGCAACCTACGCCGTGGTGAAGAACACGCTGACCAAGATCGCGGCGAACAACGCCGGCATCTCGTCGTTCGACGACGAGCTCGCCGGTCCGTCCGCGATCGCATTCGTGCACGGTGACCCAGTCGCCGTCGCGAAGGCTCTTCGTGACTTCGCCAAGGCAAACCCTCTCCTCGTGGTCAAGGGCGGTTACTTCGACGGTAACCCGCTGACCGCTGACGAGGTGCGCAAGCTCGCCGACCTCGAGTCCCGTGAAGTGCTGCTGGCAAAGCTTGCCGGCGCCGTCAAGGCCTCGCTGTTCGGAGCTGCCTATCTCTTCAACGCACCGCTCTCGAAGGCCGTTCGCACGGTCGAGGCGCTGCGCGAGAAGCAGGAGTCCGCGGCCGAGTAATTCGGTTCCGCGAACAATCAACCCCGTACCTGTCCGCCGCGTGATGCGGTTGCAGGGCATGAAACAAGGAGAACAATCATGGCAAAGCTGTCAAACGAAGAACTGATCAACGCGTTCAAGGAGCTCACGCTCATCGAGCTCAGCGAGTTCGTCAAGCTGTTCGAGGAGACCTTCGAGGTCACCGCTGCTGCTCCCGTCGCCGTCGCCGGCCCGGCTGCTGCTGGCGCTGCTGTTGAAGAGGTCGAAGAGAAGACCGACTTCGACGTCATCCTCGAGGCTGCTGGCGACAAGAAGATCCAGGTCATCAAGACGGTCCGCGAGCTCACCTCGCTCGGCCTCGGCGAGGCCAAGGCTCTCGTCGACGGCGCTCCGGCTGCCGTCCTCGAAGGCGCCAACAAGGAAGCCGCTGACAAGGCGAAGGAAGCCCTCGAGGCTGCCGGCGCCACCGTCACGCTCAAGTAGTCGGTCCCCTGCGGGGGACAACCACTGGGCTGGCGACCGACTCCGGTCGGTCGCCGCTGACGATCGCGGATCTTCCTGACACGAGTGCTGCACGCACTCGGCAGAGACATCCGTGATCGGAGGGCATCGCCCCCGATTCGTTCGGGAGCGGTGCCCTCCGTCAGTTAATCGGAGGGCCTGCGATTCGTCGCGTCGCTCCACACGGACGCGGATGCTCTGCACCCGTCGACGACGTTCGTCGACGGTTCACGCAGGTATCCGCGTCGTCGCCCCGCTCCGTGTGAGCGTGGGCTGTCGGTGCGGTGCCCGAATCGGGAGAACCCACCACCATGAACACCCACGCACGCTGGCGTGCAACCATCACCTGGATCCGAGCCCAGCTCGCATCCGCTTTCACCGAGTCGGAACGGGCGAGCGACGCCCACCCGCCCGATCCGCGGGTCAGCCAGTCCTTCACCACCTGGATGCGCTGACCGGTTCACAATGCAGGTCCGCCTGGGCGAGTCCCGCCCTGCGGGAGGCTCCCGGTGCCGACGCGCCGGGAGCCTCCTGAATGGTGATCACCGGACTGAATGTGCAAGTGCATAGCTTGGCTATGTATACTGGATGGATCATGACCGAGAACCGTACGCATTCACCCCTGCACACCATCCTCGGCGACCTCATCACGGCATCGCACCGGCTCACCCGCCTTGCCGCCCAGGCCACCGGATCCTCCGAATCGCCCGCCGTCTGGCGCACACTCTCCGTGCTCACCACGGTCGGCCCCGTCCGGGTCGGCGAACTGGCCCGCCAGAGCCGGGTGTCCCAACCCACGATGACGAAGCTCGTACAGAGCCTCGACGAGCGCGACTGGATCAAGCGGATCGCCGACGTCGACGACCACCGCGCGTGGCTCATCGCCATCGCCCCCAAGGGGACGGCCGCTCTCCTCGCCTGGCGCGACGAGCTCACCGACGCCCTAGAGCCGGCCTTCACCGACCTCGAGGACGACGACCTCGCCGCGATCGCCAGGACCGTCGAGATCATCCAGGCCCGCGTTGCCGTCGAGGTCGCCTCGGAGCTGACGGCATGAGCGCCGACACCAGCGCACGCACGTCCTCCGTGCCCACGTCCGCAGCGTGGAGCCACGGCCACGGCGCCAGCCACAGTGCCGGCCTCGGCGGCATTCTGCATCAGCCGAAGGCCGTCTGGGCGGTCGCCTTCGCGAGTGTCATCGCCTTCATGGGCATCGGCCTCGTCGACCCGATCCTCCCCGCGATCGCCGAAGACCTCCAGGCGACGCCGACGCAGGCCGAGATGCTCTTCACGAGCTACCTACTCGTCACCGGCGTGGCCATGCTGTTCACGAGCTGGCTGTCGAGCCGGATCGGTGCCAAGCGCACGCTCCTCATCGGACTCGCGCTCGTCGTCCTGTTCGCGCTCCTCGCGGGCCTGTCCGACTCCGTCGGAGCCGTCATCGGCTTCCGGGCCGGCTGGGGCCTCGGCAACGCGCTCTTCATCTCGACGGCACTCGCCACCATCGTCGGAGCCGCAGCGGGCGGCCGCGCCAACGCGATCATCCTGTACGAGGCGGCACTCGGGCTCGGCATCGCGATCGGTCCGCTCCTGGGTGGTCTCCTCGGCGGCATCGGCTGGAAGTGGCCGTTCTTCGGCACGGCGACGCTCATGGCCGTCGGGTTCATCGCGATCGTCACCCTCCTGAAGACCGAGGGGCCGAAGCCCGCGCCGCTCAAGCTGTCCGCGCCGTTCAAGGCGCTGGCGATCCCGTCGCTCGGCATCCTCGCGGCAGCCGCCCTGTTCTACAACATCGGCTTCTTCACCCTGCTCGCCTACTCGCCGTTCCCGCTCGGCCTCGATGCGATGGGTCTCGGGTTCACCTTCTTCGGGTGGGGTGTCGCGCTGGCGATCACGAGCGTGTTCGTCGCACCGCTGCTCACGGCTCGGATGCGTCGCACCTCCGTGATCAAGCTGGTCCTGCCGTTGCTGGCGCTGGACCTCGTCGCGGCCGGACTCCTCGTGCAGTCCACCACCGGCCTCATCGTCTGCATCGTCGTCGGCGGACTCCTGCTCGGCGTCATGAACACGGTGCTGACCGAGTCGGTCATGGAGGCGACGGACCTGCCGAGCAACGTCGCATCCTCGGCCTACTCGTCCGTACGGTTCCTCGGTGGGGCCATCGCGCCGCCGGCCGCCGCGGAGATCGCGAAGCTCCTCTCGCCCGCCGCGCCCTACTACGTGGCCGCAGGCTCGCTCATCGTCGCGGTCCTCATCGTCGTCCTCGGTCGCAAACACCTCGCCCGCGTCGACGGCCCGGTGGAGAGCGAGCTCGACGAGGCCATCGCGATCACCGCAGCCGACGCGAGCTGATCCGACCCGTCACCGCGCCCCACTGACGCGAGCGCTCCCCTCCGGGGGCCTGCGCTCACGTCAGTGGGGCGCGCTCGCGTCAGCGCGCCGCGCTGGGAGTGCAGCCGGGGTGTCTACTCGGCGGACTCGGGGCGCGTCGTGGTCTGTCGGATCACCAGACGGGTCGGCCAGCGCACCTCGGAGACGGTACTGCCCGGCTCCCCGGAGTCCGGGGCCTGCGCGCGTTGCTCGTCCTCCAGGTCTTGGAGGAGGATCTCGACGGCATGCCGCCCCTGCGCGCGTGGCTCCTGCTCGAAGGTGGTGAGCGCGAACATCTCCGCGTAGGAGTGCCCGTCGATCCCGATGACCGACAGCTCCGCCGGAACGGTGATCCCGAGGCGTCGTGCGGCGATGATGATGCCGATCGCCACCTCGTCCGTCGAGGCGAACACCGCCGTCGGGCGGATCCTCGCGTCCCGCAGCAACTGCGCAGCGGCCTCGTACCCGCCCGGCAACGAGTGGACCGCGGGCAGGACGTGCACGGCCGAGGTGAGCCCTGCATCCTCCATCGCCGCGAGGTAGCCGGCCAGGCGCCTGCCGTGCACGGTGTCGGTCTGCAGTTCGGCGTCGTGACCGGTGATGTGGGCGATGCGCGTGTGCCCGAGCGTCATGAGGTGCTCCGTCGCCTCGCGGCCGAGCGCCTGGTCGTCGATGTTGATGGAGTGGGCCCCGCGGATGTTGCCGCCGATCGACACGAGTGGACGGGGGTTGGCGAGCAGGCGCGCGATCTCGTCCTGCGAGGCCTCGATCCCGATCGAGATCATGCCGTCGAAGCGCTTGTTCGTGAGGTAGGCGTCGAAGATCCGATCGCGTTCCGGGGAGTCGGGCGGCAGATGGTGGAGTGTCAGGTCGTATCCCCGCGCACGGAGGGCTCCCTCGGCGCCTTCCAGGACCTCGCCGAAGTACCAGCGGTTGAGAAATGAGGTGAGGACGCCGATGGCCAGCGTGCGTCCGGTGGACAGGCTCGCGGCGATGGGCGAGGCGACATACCCGATCGTGGCCGCGGCCTGCACGACCCGTTCCCGGGTCTCGGCCGACACGTATCCGCGCCCGGTGAGCGCTCGCGAGGCCGTCGCTTTTGAAACGCCGGCGAGGGCCGCGACATCACTGATGGCACCACTCATGCCGACTCCCTCCGTTGGGTAGCACCACCATAGCGAATCTGGAACAGACCTGGAACTGCAGACTGGAACTGATCCATAACATCTGGAACACGAACGGTCCGGCCGACCGCGTGATTTCGGTGGGAGCGCTCTCACTGTCTATTTCGTTATGTTCTCGTGCTTGCATCCTGTCGCCGGGTGAAGTACTTTGACGCATGGAAACGGTTCCGCATCCGGGCCGATTCCGCACCAGTGCATCATCGGAACGGCTCGACCCTGGAGACGTTCGAACCTGCAGCACTCAATGAGGAGGACACAGATGAGTTTCATTCGGACCCGCCGGACGGCCCTGCCGCTGGCCGTCCTGGCCGTCGCGGGCGTCGCGCTCACCGCTTGTTCAGGCGGATCGGGCAGCAGCGGCGGTGGCGACGACGACAAGACCGTCACCATCTACGGGACGATCGCCGACACCGAGGCGAAGCTGCTCGAGGAGAGCTGGGCCGACTTCGAGAAGGACAGCGGCATCACGATCAAGTACGAGTCCTCCAAGGAGTTCGAGTCGCAGATCGGTATCCGCGCCCAGGGCGGTAACCCGCCCGACCTCGCGATCTTCCCGCAGCCCGGCCTCCTGGCCGACCTCGCCAAGCGCGACTACCTGAAGCCCGCGCCCGACAGCGTCAAGGCGAACATCGAGAAGTACTGGTCGAAGGACTGGGCCGCCTACGGCACCGTCAACGACACCGTCTACGGCGCGCCGCTCATGGCGAGCGTCAAGGGCCTCGTCTGGTACCAGCCGGCCAAGTTCAAGGAATGGGGCGTCGAGGTCCCGAAGACCTGGGACGAGCTGCTCACGCTGACCAAGACGATCCAGGAGAAGACGGGTTCCGCACCCTGGTGCGCCGGCTTCGGCTCCGGCGACGCCTCGGGCTGGCCCGGCACCGACTGGATCGAAGACCTCGTCCTGCGCCAGCAGGGCCCGGACGTCTACGACGACTGGGTGGCCAACAAGGTCAAGTTCACCGACCCGAAGATCAAGGAAGCGTTCGACTCGGTCGGCGAGATCCTCAAGAACCCGGAGTACGTGAACGCGAGCTTCGGCGACGTGTCCTCGATCAACTCGACCGAGTTCGGTGACGTCGCTCCGGCGCTCGCCTCCGGCGCCTGCGCACTGCACCACCAGGCATCCTTCTTCTCCGGCTTCCTCGAGGACGCCGGCGCGACCGTCGCCCCCGACGGTGACGTGTGGGCCTTCGTGACCCCCGGCATCAAGGAGGGCGAGACCGCTGTCACCGGTGGTGGCGAGATCGTCGGCGCGTTCAGCGACGACGAGAGCACCGTCAAGGTCCAGGAGTACCTCTCGAGCCCTGAGTGGGCGAACAAGCGGGTCAAGCTCGGCGGCGTCATCTCGGCCAACAACGGCCTCGACCCGGCGAACGCCTCGACCCCGATCCTCAGCCAGGCGATCGAGATCCTGCAGGACGAGAAGACCACGTTCCGCTTCGACGCCTCCGACCTGATGCCCGGTGCCGTCGGCGCCGGAACCTTCTGGAAGGGCCTCGTGAACTGGATCAACGGCGACGAGACCGACCAGGTCCTCAAGGACATCGAAGCCGGCTGGCCCTCCAGCGAGTAATCGATATCCGGAACTGCTGCTCATGAGCGGAAGCGCCGGAGGGTGATCACCCTCCGGCGCTTCCGCCTCGGCAGTGGAACCCCCTAGGGTTCACTCAGGGTCCAACGCCGTACTCGAAAGGCCAGCTATGTCAGGTTTCCTCAACTGGTTGGGCGGACTGCCACCGCTCGCCCAGATCCCGATCGTCGTCATCGCCTTCGGCGCGGTGGTGGCCCTCCTCCTCTTCTTCGTGGACATCGCGCCACGCAAGGGCACCCTCTACACGGTCATCCGTCTGGCGTTCTGCGTCCTGGTGCCCGTCATCGTCGTCCTCTTCTTCGGCTCGTTCCTGTGGGCCGCGGCTGTCGCAGCCGTCCTGGGTGGCGTGCTCTTCCTCCTCGACTACCGCTCCAAGAAGGGCGTCGGGTACCTCGTCCAGCTCGTCGGCTTCCTCGCACCGGCGTTCCTGCTGCTGCTGATCGGCCTGATCCTGCCGTCGATCAACACGACGATCGCCGCATTCATGTCGGCGTCCGGCAAGAACTTCGTCGGGCTGAACAACTTCATCTGGTTGTTCACGCAGCCGAGCGCGATCCGCACCGTGATCAACACGATCATCTGGGTGCTCATCGTCCCGGCGCTGTCGACGGCCTTCGGCCTCGCCTATGCGGTGTTCATCGACAAGTCCCGCGGTGAGAAGTACTTCAAGATCCTCGTCTTCATGCCGATGGCGATCTCCTTCGTCGGCGCATCCATCATCTGGCGCTTCATCTACGCCTACCGTGAGGCCGGCGCGACCCAGATCGGTCTGCTCAACCAGATCGTCGTGTGGTTCGGCGGCACCCCGGTGCAGTGGTTGCAGAACGAGCCGTGGAACACGCTGTTCCTCATCGTCGTGCTCATCTGGGTGCAGACCGGGTTCGCGATGGTCGTGCTGTCCGCCGCGATCAAGGGTGTCCCCACCGAGCAGATCGAGGCCGCCGAGCTCGACGGCACGAACGGCTGGCAGCGCTTCACCAACGTCATCGTCCCCGGCATCCGCTCCTCGCTGGTCGTCGTCGTCACGACGATCTCCATCGCGTCGCTGAAGGTCTTCGACATCGTCCGCACCATGACCGCCGGTAACAACGGCACCTCGGTCATCGCGAACGAGATGTACACCCAGTTCAAGAACTTCGAGAACGGCCGGAGTGCGGCGTTCGCCGTGATCCTGTTCATCCTCGTGCTGCCGATCGTCATCTACAACGCACGGCAGATCAAGAAGCAGAGGGAGATCCGATGAGTGCTGTGCAGCCGATCGAACTACCGATCGACGAGTCCACGAAGGACCAGCTCGCGAAGGGTGAGCGCGGCATCGAGGCTGCGAGCCGACGGACGAAGAAGCGGCTCACGAGCCGTGGCGCGACCATCGCGGCCGTCGTCATCGCTGTGCTGTGGACGATCCCGACCTTCGGTCTCTTCGTCTCCTCGTTCCGGCCTGAGCAGCAGGTGAAGACCACCGGTTGGTGGACGATCTTCTCCGACTTCCAAGTCACCATCGACAACTACGTGCAGGTGCTGCAGGCCGGCAACTCGACGCTGAACCTGGCGGGCTCGTGGGTCAACTCCATCGCCATCGCGGTCCCGGCGACCCTGATCCCGCTGGTGGTGGCGAGCCTCGCGGCGTACGCGTTCGCGTGGATCGACTTCCGGGGCAAGAACTTCCTGTTCATCCTCGTGTTCGCGCTGCAGGTGGTGCCGATCCAGATGGCGCTCGTCCCGCTGCTGTCGACCTTCTCCCGTGGCCTGAACATCTTCGGTCTGCAGGTCGGCGAGGGACTGGACGCGAGCGGCACGTTCGCCCAGGTGTGGATCGCGCACACCATGTTCGCGCTGCCGCTGGCGATCTTCCTGCTGCACAACTTCGTCGCGGAGATCCCCGGCGAGGTCATCGAAGCGGCGCGCGTGGACGGCGCGGGTCACGGTCAGATCTTCTTCCGGATCGTGCTGCCCCTGACCATGCCCGCCATCGCGTCGTTCGCGATCTTCCAGTTCCTGTGGGTGTGGAACGACCTGCTGGTCGCGCTCATCTTCGCGGACGGCGAGGTCGCACCGATCACGAAGCTACTGGCGGAGATCACCGGCACGCGTGGCAACGAGTGGCACCTGCTCACGGCCGGCGCGTTCATCTCGATCCTCGTCCCGCTCGTCGTGTTCTTCGCGCTGCAGCGGTACTTCGTCCGCGGGCTCCTGGCCGGTTCGACGAAGGGCTGACCTGACACGCGGTTCGATCCTCCGATCGACAGCGTCGTCGGTGCGCGAACGCCCCGGGAGCTCACGCTCCCGGGGCGTCCGTGCGTCTGCCGGCCGTCTGGTCTGGCGGTCCACCTGGTCCTTTCTCAGGGGAGCTACGGTGCGTCGTGTCGGCGTGCGCCCGGCGCGCCGGGGGAGTCCTGAGAACGGGACGAAGCTGAATTCTGGCCGATGAGTGACCGGGATGGTCCTTTCTCAGGAGAGTTGCGGTGCGTCGTGTCTGAGCACGCCCGGCGCGCCGGGGGAGTCCTGAGAAAGGGACGGAGTGCAGGCTGGCAGGTGCGAGGGTGATCGGATCCGCTCAGCGGCGCCTTGGACGGCCCTGCGCGAGCGCTGCGTGGACCGCTCCGATGACTGCGTACCAGTCGTCCATCACCATGCGATACGTGAAGCGGAGAGAGCGATAGCCGAGGATCGCCAACTGAGCGTCGCGCCAGCGATCCTGTTCATGGGCGTCCGGGGTGTCGTGGAACGCACGTCCATCCCACTCCACCACTAACCAATCGTCGATCAGCTCGTCGACGCGTCCGACGCCCGGGATCTCGACCTGATGTCGACCGACGATCCCAGCGCGTTCGAGCCGGATGCGACCGATGCTCTCGAGGAAACTCTCGCATCCGGCCTCGAGACGGGGAAGCCTGCGCCTGCGGGCACAAGGCAGCTTGTCGAGCCAAGCCCGGAGATCGCGACGGCGGTGGGGTTCTCGGTGCAGGACGGAGTCCAAGATCGCGCCGGCGACGTCAGGGTTCTGGCAGGTGACGATCTGACGAACGGCCGACTCACGGCTCACCACGAGGAGCGGCGCGATCGAATCGCCCCGAGGGACCACCGGTTGATCGTCGTCCCAGTGCAGGACCGCGTCGTCCCGGTCCTGCGCGGGCGGATGGCACCGGCGGTCGCCCGCATCGCGGAGGCGCCCCGCGTTCGACGGGACAGCGACGTGTACGCGCTGGTCTTCCGGTGTGGCCCAGCCGAACCAAGCGGCCGCCGAGATGCACGCGAGTCTCCCGCCGACCCGAACGGCTTGGACGATCTCCGGGGGTGCACCGGGGTCCGCGTACCAGCCTCGTTTCACCCTGATCAGCTCGGCCATCTCGACCGCGAGTCGGAGCGACCGCTTGGAATGGCCGCGAGCCCGAAGCTGATGGACCGTGGCGATACCGTACGCCGGGCGGTAGGCGTAGGTTCCTCCTGTCATCGGTCGATCGTCCACCCGGTGTCGCCTGACCGCCGAGCCACGCTGCTCATCTGGGGATGATCCGCCCCGTCGTGGATCTGTGGAGCGGACTCGCGGCGGTGGCCCTATCTCAGGACAGTTGCGGCGGGTCGGAGAGCGGGCGAGGCGACGCGCCGGCGGACTCCTGAGAAAGGACACGGAGCGGGAAGCCTACGCGGGACGGGGAGAGGGGCGGGGAGGACGGTGGGCGGGGATAGGGTGGCGGGATGAGCATGCACGGCGGACGGGGTGGGCCACGCGGCGGTGCACCCGGGGGCGGCGGGCCTCGAGCGGGCAGCCGTGTCAGCGGTGGCGACATGGCGGCGCAGAAGGCGCTCAACGCCGAGGCACCGAGGATCCCGAACCTCGGCAAGCGCATCGTCGCGCTGTTCGTACCCTTCCGCGCCAAGATCATCCTCACGATGGTGCTCGTCGTCATCGGTGCCGCCCTCGCGGTGCTCCCTCCGCTGCTGGTCAAGCAGGCGTTCGACGTCGGCCTGTTCCCGACCGACGGCGGCACCCCGAACCTCGTCGCCCTCGCGGAGATCGTCGGCGTGATGGTGGCGCTGTTCATCATCGCCGCCCTGCTCGGCGTCTGGCAGACCTACCTCACGGCGACCGTCGGCAACAGTGTCATGGGTGCCCTGCGCATCAAGCTGTTCTCGCAACTGCAGGCGATGGAACTGAGCTTCTTCACCCGCACGAAGACGGGCATCATCCAGTCGCGCCTCCAGAACGACGTCGGCGGCGTCGCGAACGTCCTCACCAACACCGTGTCGAGTGTGCTCGGCAACACCGTGACGGTCATCTCTGCGCTCGTCGCGATGCTCATCCTCAACTGGCAACTGACGATCGTCGCCCTCATCCTCATGCCGATCCTCGTGATCGCGCAGCGCCGCGTCGGTCAGGTCCGGGCACGGATCGCGACGAAGACGCAGGAGTCGCTGTCGGAGATGACCGCGATCACCCAGGAGGCCCTGAGCGTCTCCGGCGTGCTCCTCGCGAAGAGCTTCAACCGCCAGGACACCGAGGTCGAGCGCTACAGCGCCGAGAACCGCACCCAGATCCGCCTCCAGGTCAGCCAGGCGATGAGTGGTCAGTGGTTCTTCGCGATGGTCAACATCTTCCTCTCGTCCATCCCCGCGATCGTGTACCTGGTGGCCGGCTGGCTCATCACCGGTGGGGCGGTGGACGTCACCGCCGGCTCGATCGTGGCATTCACCACCATCCAGGCCCGCCTGCTGTTCCCGCTCATGGGCGTCATGCGCGTCGCTCTCGACCTGCAGACCTCCGGCGCCCTCTTCGCGCGGATCTTCGAGTACCTCGACCTCAAGCCCGCGATCGCCGACCGCCCCGGCGCCGCACCGCTCCCGAGCGTCGCACCGCAGATCCGCTTCGACGACGTCACCTTCCGCTACGCCGACGCCCAGGACGACTCGACCCCCACGCTCGACGGCGTCTCCTTCACGATCGAACCCGGACAGTTCGCCGCGTTCGTCGGACCGTCGGGAGCAGGCAAGACGACCATCTCCTACCTCATCCCGCGCTTCCAGGAGGTCTCGGGCGGACGGGTCATGGTGGCGGGCGCAGACGTCCGCGATGTCACGCAGGAGTCCTTGGTCTCCCGCATCGGCATCGTCAGTCAAGAGACCTACCTCTTCCACGCGACGATCGCCGAGAACCTCCGCTACGCGAAGCCCGACGCGACCCTCGAGGAGCTCGAGACCGCCTGCCGCGCGGCGAACATCCACGAGACGATCGCTCGCTTCGAGGACGGCTACGACACGCTCGTCGGGGAGCGCGGCTACCGCTTGTCCGGCGGCGAGAAGCAGCGCATCGCCATCGCGCGCGTGCTCTTGAAGGATCCGGAGGTGCTCATCCTCGACGAGGCGACGAGCGCCCTCGACACGATCTCCGAACGGGTCGTCCAGGTCGCCCTCGATGACGCGACCCGCGGACGCACCACGGTGTCGATCGCGCACCGCCTGTCGACCATCGTGCACGCCGACGTCATCTTCGTGCTCGATCGCGGGCGCATCGTGGAGCGCGGCACCCACCAGGAACTGCTCGCCGCCGGCGGCGTGTACGCGACCCTCTACGCCCAGCAGGCCGTCACCGTCTGAGCAGGACGTCGCGTCGCGTCGGGCACGTCGACGACGCGCTGACGTGAGTAGGCCTGGCGGCGCAGTCCGGCCGGCGAAGAATCGCGGCCCAGCCATTGTGGGCGCGCGGCACGGGTGGCTAGAGTGAGCGCCATCGTGACCCCCGAAGGAGGGGGCGCCCGCGCACCGCCGGATCGAGTAGGGGACTCGTCGATGACCGCAGCTGTGGACGCACCATCCGGATCCTCGCCAGACGGCACCGCGCCGACAGGCCGGTCAGACCCGCCGATCCCAGCTGCCCCCTCCTCGGCCGCCAGGTCCCGCGGGTTCGGTCGCGGACGGTTCGGTCGCCCCGGCTTCAGCATCCAGTCGAAGCTGCTCGTCATGCTGCTGCTCGTCAGCGTGGGAGCGTCGATCGTGACCGGGATCGTCGGGTACCTGTCCGGCAGTGACTCGCTGCGCCAGGCTTCGTTCGAGCGGCTGACCGAGGTCCGGGAGTCCCGCGCCCGTGAGATCACGAACTACTACGACCAGACGCGCGACTCGCTCGTCGTCTACACTCGCGGCACCACCGTGGTCGACGCGATGAACGGCTTCCACGACGCCTTCCACGAGTTGGAGGAGCAGCCGGTGGACCCGGCGCGCGCGTCGACGGTGACGTCGTTCTACGAGGACACGTTCGCTCCGGAGCTCGCCGAACGCACCGGAGACGAGGCGGACCCGGCTGCGTTCATCCCGACGAACCCGGCCGAGACCTACCTGCAGTCGGTGTACACGCCGGGCGACCTCGACTACGACACCGCCATCACCGTCGACGACGCCGGTGACGGGAGCGCCTGGTCGTCAGTGCACGCGCAGTACCACGACTACTTCCGCGAGATCATCGACCGTTTCGGGTACGAGGACGCCCTGCTCATCGATGACGAGGGCGACGTCGTCTACAGCGCCTACAAGGGTCCGGACCTCGGTACGAACGTCCTGACCGGCCCCTACAAGGGCGGGGTGCTCGAGGACGGCTTCACCGCGGCGCTCCGGTCGAACGCGATCGACTACGTGGGCATCACCGACTTCGAGCGCTACCAGCCGTCGCTCAACGTCCCGACGCAGTGGATCTTCTCACCGGTCGGCGAGAACGGTCGGGTCGACGGGGTGATGGCGCTGCAGGTCCCGATCGAGGCGATCAACGACATCATGACCGGCTCCGGCCAGTGGGAGCAGGACGGCCTGGGGGAGACCGGTGAGACGTACCTCGCCGGGCCCGATCAACTCATGCGCTCGACCTCCCGTCTGCTGATCGAGGATCCGAAGGCGTACGAGCGGGCCGCGGTCGCCGCCGGCACACCGCCGGAGACCGCCGCGCGTGCCGTTGCCGTCGCGGGGACGATCCAGATCCAACCGACCCGCACCGTCTCGGTCGAGCGTGCGCTCGCGGGCGAGACCGGCACCACCATCGGGCGCGGCTACCTCGGTGAGGAGAACCTCACGGCGTACACCCCGGTCGACATCGACGGGCTCCAGTGGGTGCTCGTCGCCCGGGTCGACGCCGCCGAGGCCTTCGCGCCGGTGACCGACTTCACCCGCAACCTCGTCATCTCGGTGCTCGCCATCGTGGTCGTGGTGTCGTTGCTCTCCCTGCTCCTGGCGCAGGTGTTCGCCCGGCCGGTGCGGGCACTCGTCGGCGCGGTGCGGCGGGTGGCCGGTGGCGACTACAGCGTCGAGGTGCCGAACACCCGACGCGACGAGTTCGGTGACCTGGGCACGGCCTTCAACGACATGAGCCGCAGCCTGAGACTCAAGCAGGAGCTCATCGAGGAGCAGCGAGCGGAGAACGAGAAGCTGCTGCTCACCCTCATGCCGGCGTCGGTCGCCAAGCGCTACAAGGACGGTGAGGAGACGATCTCCGAGGTCCACCAGGACGTGTCCGTCATCTTCGCCGACCTCGTGGGGTTCGATGACCTGACCCGCGGCCTCGATCCGGAGCGGGAGCTGTCGATGCTCAACGCGCTGGTCCGCAGCTTCGACGAGGCGGCCGAACGGCTCGGGATCGAGCAGGTGCGGACGCTGCGGGAGGGGTATCTCGCGAGCTGCGGGCTGATCGTCCCACGTGTCGACAACGTGCGTCGGACCCTCGACTTCGCGCTCGAGATGCGCACGATCGTCGAACGCTTCAATGCGCAGCACCAGGCGAACCTCACCCTGCGGGTCGGCGTGGACGCCGGTGTCGTGACGAGCGGCCTCGTCGGCCGGACGAGCCTCGCCTACGACATGTGGGGTGACGCGGTGAGCCTCGCCAACCAGGTGCAGTCGGTCTCCGGGACGGCCGGCATCTTCGTCAGTCAGCGGGTCCGCGACCGCATGCAGGACACCGTCGCCTTCGAGGCCGCCGGCACCGTGGAGACGCGCGGCGGTCCGCAGGCCGTCTGGCAGGTCGTCTCGGGGCCGAAGTCATGACGCAGGTGTGGCAGGAGGCTTGGTTCCCCTGGGCCGTGGCGCTGGCCGTCGGCGTACCCGTGCTGCTCATCGTCCTGACCGAGGTGCTCGGTGCGCTCAACCGCCGGAAGCACGCTGCGGCGAAACCGATCCGTCTGCTGCGCAACTACGTGGTGCCGGTCGGCGCGGTGTTCGCGCTCCTGGTGTTCGCCACGGCGCGGGCGGACGACAGCACCTGGGTGCGGATCGTCGGCACCCTCCTCGGGTTCCTCGTGATCCTCCTCATCCTCTCCGCCTTCAACGTCGCCCTGTTCGCGAACGCCGAGGAGGGGTCGTGGCGTGACCGGATCCCGTCGATCTTCGTCGATCTCGCGCGGCTGGCCCTCATCCTCATCAGCCTCGCGATCCTGTTCTCCTGGGTGTGGGACGCCGACATCGGCGGGCTGGTCACCGCGCTCGGCGTGACGTCGATCGTGATCGGCCTCGCCCTGCAGAACGCGGTCGGCGGGGTCATCTCGGGACTGCTCCTGCTGTTCGAGCAGCCGTTCCGGCTCGGCGACTGGCTCGACACCGGAAGCGTCCGCGGTCGCGTGGTCGAGGTGAACTGGCGTGCGGTCCACCTCGACACCGGCAACGGCATCCAGATCGTGCCGAACTCCTCGCTCGCGGGGGCGTCGTTCACGAACCTCAGCCAACCGGTCGGTGCGTACACCGCGAGCGTCGAGGTGACCTTCTCGACCGACGATCCGCCGGACGACGTGCTCCGGCTGCTCCGCGAGGTCGGATCGGGCCTGCCGATGCTCGAGCCGGGGGACGTGGTGTCCGCGTCCTACCTCGGCGCAGCGCGGTTCTCCGTCACCCTGCCCGTGTCCGGGCCCTCCACCGCCGACGCCGCCGTCGCCCTGTTCCGCGCCTGGCTCTGGTACGCCTCGCGGCGCCGCGGTCTCGCGCTCGACGGCGACGGCTCCGACCCGGTCGCGACGCCGGAGCGCTTGCGGAGTGCCATCGCCGAATTGGCGCCGACCCTCCACGCGCGGGAGGAGGACTACGACGAGCTCGCCCGGACGTGCACACTCGAGCGGTACGGGCCGGGGGAGACCATCCAGCAGGCGGGCACGATCCCCGGCGCGATGCGGTTCCTCGTCGAGGGTGGCGTCCATCTCGCCGTGCCGACGACGGACGGGCTCATCACCTTCCAACGACTCGGCGTCGGCGACTTCATCGGCCAGACGGCGCTGACGAGGGAGGTCGCCATGGCCGCCGCGATCGCCGACGGCACGACCCTGGTCCTGCGGATGCCGCTGTCCACCATCGACCAGCTCGTTCGCAGTAAGCCCCGCCTGGCCCAGGAGATCGGTGCCTCGATCGACAACAAGCACCGGCAGGCACAGGCGGCGCTCGCCGAGGCGGGGATCGTCCGCGGTACGATCGGCCGGTAGCCAGCAGCCGTCCCCAGCCGAGCGAGGAACCGATGCCGAACCCCGATGGACCGTCCGGGTCGCGGCCGTCGCCTGTCGGCGATTCCGTGACCGAGCGGATCCGCAACGCGATCTACGACGGGACGCTCCCCTCGGGCGAGCTGCTCATCGAGGAGGAGCTCCGGGAGTGGCTCGACGCTCCGAGTGAGGAAGTCGCCGCGGCACTCCGGGAACTCGAACGTGTAGGACTGGTCGAGACGGCACCGCAGCGGCACACCCGGGTCGCGCAGCCACGGGCCGAGGACCGGACAGCCGTGCTGCAGACCCTCGGAGCGCTCGTCAGCGGCGTCGTCCGCGTCACCGTCCCGACCTTGACCGCGGGGCAACGGGCCGAGCTCCTCGCCTTCGTCGAGCACACGATGACCACGGTGACGGCGGAGGACGCGGATGCGCACGGCCGCTGCGTCTGGGGGCTCGTGGACCGGTTCCTGAAGCACTGCGAGAACCCGGTCCTCGTCTCCGCGACGAAGGACGTGATCGGCGCCCTGATCTACCGTGTCGCGGCGACGCGGTCGGCTGAGACGGTGGACTGGTCGGATCTGCGCGTCGGGTACCCGCACCTCCGCTCCGCGATCGCATCAGGTGACGCCGTCGGGGCGGAACTCGCGATCGAGCACGTCTTCCGGCTCCAGGTCCCGCTCCACGACCTGGAGGTGCACTGAGCGACGGCGACATGCTGACCTCGGGGCTGTCGCCCGTGGGACCCGGGGCAATAGTCTGCTGATGGCGCGGTGCTCGCCAGAGCTCAGCGTCCACGTCGTCACCTCGAGCGAGAAGAGTCCAGATGTCCTCTCCGGAAGTCCCACCCTCCGTCGAACCGACGACCGCGTCGCAGCTGCTCGCCGAGGTCGCGGGTACCTTCCTGCTGGTCTTCGGTCTCGTCGGGACGGCGACCTTCTCCGCGTTCTTCGGCGAGGAGACGTCGAACCCCCTCGGCGTCGGTTTCCTCGGGGTGGCGATCGCCCTCGGCCTCTCGGTGACCATCGCCGCCTACGCGTTCGGTCCCATCTCCGGCGGGCACTTCAACCCGGCGGTGACGCTCGGGCTCGCCGCCGCCGGTCGGTTCCCCTGGCGTGCGACGTGGACGTTCATCCTCGCGCAGCTCGTCGGAGCGTTCCTCGGCGCACTCGCGGTGTTCGGCCTCGCGGCCGGCGGCCCGGCAGGCTTCCTCGACAAGGCGGTCGCGGGCGGCTTCGTCTCGAACGGCTTCGGCGAGCTCTCGCCCGGCGGATTCGGACTCGTCTCGGCGATCGTGATCGAGGTCGTCATCACCGCACTCTTCCTCTACGTCATCCTCGGCGTCACGCACACGCGGGCCGCCGCGGGCTTCGCGCCGATCGCCATCGGCGGCACGCTCACGCTGTTCCTGTTGATCGCGATCCCGATCGACAACGGCTCGCTCAACCCGGCGCGCTCCATCGCGACCGCCATCTTCGGCGGGGCCGACTGGCTCGCGCAGGTCTGGGTGTTCATCGTGTTCCCGATCATCGGCGCGCTGATCGCAGGATTCAGCTACCGGATCCTGTTCGAGGGGACCCGCCCGGCGGGGTCCCGACCGGTCGCGAACCGCAGCTGAGTCGTCCGAGCGTCGCCCGCACCCCGTCCGCCCTGGTGGACGGGGTGCGTCGTTTCGGGCCGGCACCCCGCGAACGCGGGCAACCCGCATTGGGGGACGCGCTTTCCACGGGCACCGAGCATGCTTGAGGTTCGAGCGCCGGAACCTTGGAGGGGCGATGACGATGACCGAACGCGACGCCCCCACGACCGCGTGGGTGGGTCCGCTGCAGGACGGCGGCAGCATGCCCGATGCGCCGCTCCCGCCGGACGTCGCCTGGGAGCTCCTCCGGGAGGCGCTCGTCGAGGACTTCATCGACGACCTCCCGCGTCCGGTCCGGACGGCGGAACTCGCCGCGCGGCTCCATGTGAGCCGAGCGTCCCTCATGACCAACATCCGTCGTGGCAATGTCGTCGCGAACCGTCGCGCCGGCCGCTGGGAGATCGACACCGTCGCGAGCCGCACCTATCTGCGGTCGGCCATCCTCAGCCTGGGTGAACGTCGTCGTGCGCTGAGCGGTGTCGATGAAGACCGCTCCGCGACCGTGCAACTGACGCTCAGCGGACGCGCGTCAGAAGTCCTCTCGGACCTCATGCAGGACACGCACCTGTCCGCTCCCGAACTCGTGGCCATCGCGCTCGACCGGTTCCGGAGCAACCCCGTCGACGCCGGCGTCGACGGGCACTGATCGACCCGGAATGACGATCGAGCGCTGACCGGCGCAGACGTGAACGGCCGGGCGCCCATCGGGACCCGGCCGTCTCGCGTTTCGAGCCGGGGACTACTCGTTGCCGACGGCCTTGTCCGCCGCGTCGCGGGCGCCGTCGATCTGCTCGTCGAACTTGCCGCCGGTGACCTTCTTGGCCGCGTCGGCCACGCTGCCGAGGAGCTTGTCGCTGATGTCCTCGGCCTGTTCGCTCTTCAGCGCGTCCTTGACCTTGTTGTCCTTCAGGAATTCCTGAGCCTTCTTGGTGATGTCGTCGAGTGCCATTCGTCGCTCCTGTTCATCGGGCCCGTTCGGGCGTCGGGATCATTCTTCGCCGTCAGCCGGTGTTCTGGCTAGCCCCTTGTCGGAGCCCGCAGCTCGCCCGGGCGGTCGACGGGAGGCGTCAGCCGGCGAGGTCGACCGGTCCGCCCCGGTCGTCGAGCATGCTGGTCATGAGCTCGATCTCCGCCTGCTGGCTCGCGATGACCGCGCGCGTGAAGGCCAGCGCGGTCGCGTTCGTGGTCCGCGGCTGCAGCGCCTCGGCCATCTCGACCGCGCCCTGGTGGTGGGCGATCATCAGGGTGAGGAAGACCCGCTCGGCTTGGAGACCGGACGCTGCCGTCAGCTGGTCGATCTGGGCGGGGGTGGCGAGGCCCGGCATCGGGTCGCCCGGGGTGTGGGTGGACCCCGGGGTCGCCGTGTCACCGCCGTGCGCATGGCCGCTCGCGCCCGTGAGCGTGGGGAGCGTCATCCACGTCATGTCCGGCTGCCGTGAACCCTGCGGCAGGTTCCACTGGACGAGCCAGTCGTACAGCTGGCCCGACTGCTGCGCCTGGGTGGTCGCGATGTCGTACGCGAGGGTGCGAACGTCGACCGCGTCCGTCCGGTCGCGGATGATCATGGCGAGCTCCACGCCCTGGTTGTGGTGCACCTGCATGTCGCGCGAGAAGCCCGCCTCGGCGCTCGTCGTGGTGGGTGTCGGGTCGGCGAGCGTGCTGAGTCGACCGACCGAGAAGCCGATCGCCGCGGCGACCATGATCGCGATGACGGCCATCGCGGCGATGACGATGCGCGTCCGGCTGGAGCCGTCGGGGGAGCCTTGCGCCTCCCAGGCGGCCAGTTCCTCGTCGGTCACGCCGCCGTCGGCCGGTTCACCGGTCGCCGGTGCGTCGGGTGTGCTCGCCGGGGTCAACGGATCAGACCTTGCCGGGACCGTCGATCGCGCCGGTGCAGGCCGCGCCGGGTTCCGGGACGTTGTTGCTCTTCCAGAACTCCTCGAAGAAGTCGGCGATGCGCGCGTCACTCGCGTTGTTGACCTGCAGCTGGGAGTTCCAGCCGCTCAGCACGATCGGCGAGGGGAGGTCGGACTTCGGCGACAGGACGACGTACGTGGTGGGGAGCAGCTCCTTGAGCTTCGTGAGCTCCGCGTCGCTGAGGGACGGGTCGTAGGTGACCCAGATCGCGCCGTGCTCGAGGGAGTGGACCGCGTTCTCGTTGGTCTGCTCCTCGGTGTAGATGCCGCAGTTCAGCCAGTACTGGTTGTGCGGGCCACCGGCCGGCGGGTTCTGCGGGTAGTCGACCGTGCCCTCGACGTGTTCCGAGGTGTTCTGGAACAGCTCCACGCCCGCGATGTCCTGGCCGGTGCCGGTGCCACCGCCGGGGTAGCTGGCGTTCTTCGGCAGGGTGAGGACGACGCTCGTGATGAGGACCGCAATGACGGCCACACCGCCCACGACACCGGCCCAGATCCCGATGCGGCGGTTGCGGTTCTTCCGCTTCTGCGCCTGCTTGAACGCGGCTACCTTGGCCTGACGCTGGGCTTCGCGCTCCTGCTTCACGCTCTGCTGCTTGACGGCGGGCGGGACGGGGGTGTTCTTGGGGCGATCTGCTGCAGGGGTCACGGGGGCCTCTCGAAAAAGTTGTATGCGTAACTATCGAACCAGATCGGCTTCCGCGGGCCGTTCCGGTGCCTGACGATGCGCAGTCGATTCTCAGGCTCATCCAAGCAGACAGCCGGTGAATCCAAGAGTTAGCCTGGTCTAACAAATGTAGCTTGGTCTTGCTAACATGGCCGACGTGACCAGTGACCTCGCCGCTCCGACGACCCGCGCGCCCCGCGGACCCCGACTCCTGTTCCTCCTCGGGCCCGCCTTCGTGGCGGCGATCGCCTACGTCGATCCCGGGAACGTCGCGGCCAACCTCACGGCGGGAGCCCAGTACGGCTACCTGCTCGTCTGGGTGCTCGTCGCCGCGAACGCGATGGCCGTGCTCGTCCAGTACCTCTCCGCCAAGCTCGGCCTCGTCACCGGGCAGAGCCTGCCCGAGCTGCTCGGCTCGCGACTGCGCACCGGGCCGCGTCGGCTCTACTGGGTGCAGGCGGAGCTCGTCGCCGCCGCGACCGACCTCGCCGAAGTGATCGGCGGCGCCGTGGCGCTGTACCTGCTGTTCGGGATCCCGCTCGTGCTCGGCGGCGTCATCGTCGGGGTCTTCTCGATCGTGCTCCTCGCCGTGCAGAACTGGTACGGCCAGCGGCATTTCGAGTTCGCGATCCTGACGCTCCTCGCCGTCATCGCCGTCGGCTTCCTCGCCGGTCTGTTCGTCAGTCCCGTCGACTGGGGTGCCGCGGCCGGTGGCCTGGTGCCGCGGTTCGAGGGCACGGCGACGGTCCTGCTCGCCGCGAGCATGCTCGGCGCGACGGTCATGCCGCACGCGATCTACCTCCACTCCTCGCTGAGTCGGGACCGGCACGGCGTCCAGACGAGCGACGGTGCCATCCGTCGGCTCATCGTGGCGACCCGCTGGGACGTCGCGGCGGCACTCGTCCTCGCCGGAGCGGTGAACATCGCGATGCTGCTGCTCGCGGCCGCGTCGCTCGGCGGCGTTGAGGGGACGGACTCGATCGAGGGCGCGCACGCGGCGATCACCGCTGCGCTCGGGCCGGTCATCGGCGTGATCTTCGCCATCGGCCTGCTCGCATCGGGGCTCGCCTCGACCTCGGTGGGCGCCTACGCGGGAGCGGCGATCATGGGCGGGCTCCTCAAGGTGCGCATCCCGTTGCTCGCCCGACGCGTGATCACCCTGATCCCGGCGCTCGTCATTTTGGCTGCGGGCATCGACCCGACCACCGCGCTCGTGCTCAGCCAGGTGTTCCTCAGCCTCGGCATCCCCTTCGCGCTCATCCCGCTCGTGCGCTACACGGGCGACCGGCGGATCATGGGTGTCCACGTCGACCAGCTCGCCACCCGCGTGTTCGCCTGGATCGTGGTCGCGCTCATCGTCACGCTGAACGTCGCGCTCATCGTGCTGACGTTCTTCGGGTGATCAGCCCGGCGGTTCGCTCGCCGGAACATCGGCGAACGGAGATGCCGGCGATCAGGCGACGACCGTCACCCAGACGGCGTCGGCGGCGAGGCGACCGAGCGTGAGGCGGGTGCCGGTGGCGGTGAGCCGGAGTTCCAGTTCGCCCGCGAACGCCCGGTGGTCGTCCACGCTGAGTTCGGTGTCGAGGACGATGCCGAGGGTGCTCAGATGGCGGAGGGTCTCCGGGTCGGCGTCCGAGATGCGGCACACCGTCAGCGGGCTGTCCGACGGCGCCTCGTTCAACCGGACCGCGTCCGGGCGGTGCGGGGTGCCGTCGGCAGAGGGGATCGGGTCGCCGTGCGGATCGCGGATCGGGTGGCCGAGGGCGGCGTCGATGCGCTCGATCATCGTGTCGCTCGCCGCGTGCTCGAGGATCTCCGCCTCGTCGTGGACCTCGTCCCAGCCGTAGCCGAGCATCTCGACGAGGAAGGTCTCGATGAGCCGGTGTCGCCGGACCATCGCGACCGCGTGCGCCTGCCCGGCGGGGGTGAGCTCGATGCTGCCGTAGGGCTCGTGCACGACGAGTCCCTGGGCCGCGAGTCGCTTCACGGCGTCGGAGGCGGTCGCGGGACGGACACCCATGCGATCCGCGAGCAGCTTGACGGTGGCCGACTCGTCGGCCCACTCGGAGGTCGTCCAGATCGTCTTGAGGTAGTCCTGGGAGACGGCGGAGAGGCCGGAGACGGTCATGCCTCCAGTCTAGGGAGCGCGGTGCGCGTCCATCATGCGTCCGTCGGCAGGCCACCGGGTGTTCACGCCCGCCTGGCAGAATGGGCACCGGCACCCCCGAACAGGGCACCCGACTGCTACGGTCGAGTCCTCGCACCCGCGAACACCGATCCATCCGACGAGAAGGGCCACGCGATGTCCCAGGCGCTGCGCACCTCGACCGCACGGCTCGGATCCGGCGCGAGTGCCACGCTCGAACTCGTCGCCGCGGCCATGGCGGGCGAAGGCCACCTGGACGCACCCGGGGCGGACGGGACACCCCGTCGTCGCCCGGTCGAGCTCGCGTTGCGCCGGCTCCCGGCGCTCGTCGCGGTGCTGCTGCTCGCCGCGGTCGTGCTCGCGGTCATCGGTGTCCTCATGGTGCTGACCCTCGCCGTCCGGCTGGTGTCCTCGGCTGTCTCGGCACTCGGTCCGCGGCAGCGACTCGTCGCGATCCACTGACGTCGGATCGGCCCCGTCATCCGGCTGCGTTCTCTGCACTCGCCGGGTAGGGTGGTCAGCATGCGTCTCCGCCTGTCGTGTTCCTGCTGTCCCCGCTGAGCCGTCCCTGCCCGGGATGCCGCCTCAGCCGCCCCAGCCATCCGGTGACGCACGCGAGAGTCGTGCGGTGACGCACCACAGGAACAGATTGCAGACATGAACTACGCAGACTCCGTCCTCGATCTCATCGGGAACACGCCCCTCGTCAAGCTCAACCGGGTCACCGAGGGCATCGCGGCCACCGTGCTCGTCAAGGTCGAGTACCTCAACCCGGGCGGCTCCTCGAAGGACCGCATCGCGACGCGCATCATCGACGCCGCCGAGGCGTCGGGCGACCTCAAGCCGGGCGGCACGATCGTCGAGCCCACCTCCGGCAACACCGGCGTCGGCCTCGCCCTCGTCGCCCAGCAGCGCGGGTACCGCTGCGTGTTCGTCCTGCCCGACAAGGTCGGCGAGGACAAGCGGAACGTGCTCACCGCCTACGGTGCGGAGATCGTCGTCACGCCCACCTCTGTCGCTCCCGACAGCCCCGACTCGTACTACAGCGTGTCCGACCGCCTCACCGCCGAGATCCCGGGCGCGTTCAAGCCCAACCAGTACGCGAACCCGAACGGGCCGCGCAGCCACTACGAGTCGACCGGTCCCGAGATCTGGCGCGACACCGAGGGCGAGATCACCCACTTCGTCGCGGGCGTCGGCACCGGAGGCACCATCTCCGGGACGGGCAAGTACCTCAAGGAGGTCTCCGAGGGCGGCGTGCGCATCATCGGCGCAGACCCGGAGGGCTCGGTCTACTCGGGCGGCACCGGTCGCCCGTACCTCGTCGAGGGTGTCGGCGAGGACTTCTGGCCGACCGCGTACGACCCCTCCATCCCCGACGAGATCATCGCCGTCACCGACGCCGAGTCGTTCGCGATGACGCGTCGCCTCGCCCGTGAGGAGGGACTGCTCGTGGGCGGCTCCAGCGGCATGGCGGTCCAGGCCGCTCTCGTCGCGGCGCGCGACCTCCCGGCGTCGGCCGTGGTCGTCGTCCTCCTGCCCGACGGCGGGCGCGGCTACCTCGGCAAGATCTTCAACGACTCCTGGCTGCAGTCCTACGGCTTCAGCGAGGTCGCCGACGACCGCACGGTGGGCGACATCCTCCGTGGCAAGGGCTCGGAGATGCCGGACCTCGTGCACGTGCACCCGAGCGACACCGTCCGCGACGTCGTCGACATCATGACCGAGTACGGCGTCTCGCAGCTCCCGGTGCTGAGCGCCGAGCCGCCCGTGGTGATGGGCGAGGTCGTCGGTGCGATCGACGAGGCCAGCCTCATGGACGCCGTCTTCAGCGGCGCGGCCAAGATGAACGACGCCGCGAGCGCGTTCGTCGGCGACCCGCTGCCGCTCATCGGTCTCGGTGAGTCCATCCCGGCGGCGCGCGCGGCACTCGGTTCCGCCCCGGCGTTCCTCGTCACCGACGGTGGCAAGCCGATCGGCGTCATCACGCGGCACGACCTCCTCACCTACCTGGCGGGTTGAGCGTGGGCGGCATGCAGGTCGTGTGGGCGGAGTCCGGGCGATGTCCCGACCACGCCCGACCCCGGTGACCGGGCCAGTCCGACCGGTCGCCCACCCCGACACCTCCCCGAATCCTGAACCGAAAGAGTCACCCATGAGCAAGCACGACCACGGCTTCGCCACCCGCAGCATCCACGCCGGACAGGAGTTCGACCCCACCACCGGGGCGATCATCCCGCCGATCTACCAGACCTCGACCTTCGTCCAGGACGGCGTCGGCGGGCTCCGCGGCGGCTACGAGTACAGCCGCTCCGCCAACCCGACCCGCACGGCGCTCGAGACGCAGCTCGCCGCGCTCGAGGGTGCGAAGCACGGCTTCTCCTTCGCCTCCGGCCTCGCCGCCGAGGACGCGCTCATCCGCACGGCCCTCCGCCCCGGCGACCACATCGTCATCGGCAACGACGTCTACGGCGGTACTTACCGGCTGATCAACCGGGTGCACGGCGCCTGGGGCATCGAGCACACGGTCGTGGACCTCGGCGACCTCGCGGCCGTCGAAGCGGCGATCATCCCGGGCCGCACGAAGCTGCTGTGGGTCGAGACGCCGAGCAACCCGCTCATGAAGATCAGCGACATCGCGGCACTCGCGGCCCTCGCGCACCGCCACGAGGTGCTCTCCGTCGTGGACAACACCTTCGCCTCGCCGGCGCTGCAGCAGCCGCTCTCGCTCGGGGCCGACATCGTCGTGCACTCGACGACCAAGTACCTCGGCGGTCACTCCGACGTCCTCGGTGGCGCCATCATCATGAACGACGACGAGCTCGCCGAGCAGCTCGGCTTCGTGCAGTTCGCCGCCGGCGCGGTCTCGGCCCCGCTCGACGCGTGGCTCACGACCCGCGGCATCAAGACCCTCGCGGTGCGCATGCGCCAGCACAGCGCGAACGCGCAGGCGATCGCGGAGTTCCTCGACGGCCACGCCGCCGTCGAGCGCGTCTACTACCCGGGCCTCGAGAGCCACCCCGGTCACGAGCTCGCCGCCCGCCAGATGTCCGGGTTCGGCGGCATGCTGTCGCTCGCGCTCGTCGGTGGCCCGGCTGCAGCCACGCGCCTCGTCGAGAAGACGAAACTCTTCGCGCTCGCCGAGTCGCTCGGCGGCGTCGAGTCGCTCATCGGCCTGCCGGCGCAGATGACGCACGCCTCGGTGAAGGGCACGGAGCTGGCGGTCCCCGAGAACGTCGTCCGGCTGTCGGTCGGCATCGAGGACGTCGCCGACCTCATCGCCGACCTCGACCGCGCGCTCGCGAAGGTCCTGAAGGCGAGCGCCAAGCACTAGCGGGCGGTCCCGGCTCGTTCGCAATTCAGGAAGGCTGCGGCGCGCCCTGCGCCCGAACCCGTCGATCGGCGACGGCGCGCCGGGCACGTCCTGAATGGTGAACGGGTCGGGGTTCGTCAGCGCTTGACCTCAAGTCACGTTGAGGTTCTAGGCTCGGAATCGTGACCACAGCGACGACCCCCGAGCCCGCGACCGGAGCCGACCCGACGCCCCGCGACCGCGGGATCTTCAGCCGCCGGTTCGTCCTCGTCACCATCGGTGCGTGCGCGCTCGTGTTCCTCGGCGCCTTCGAGTCCCTCGCCGTCACGACGATCATGCCGCTCGTGAGTGGCGAGCTCGGCGGAGAGCAGCTCTACGCGCTCGCCTTCGCCGGCCCGCTCGCCGTCAGTGTCATCGGCATGGTCGCCGCGGGCTCGGTCGCCGACCGGATCGGTCCAGTCCAGCCGCTGCTCGCCTCCGTCGTCCTGTTCCTCGTCGGTCTCCTCCTGGCCGGAACCGCGACCACGATGTGGGCCGTCGTCGCCGGACGCCTCGTCCAGAGCCTCGGTTCGGGAGCGATGACCGTCGCCCTGTACGTCCTCGTCGCCCGCATCTACCCACCGGCCCTGCACCCGCGGATCTTCGCCGGGTTCGCGGCCGCCTGGGTCGTCCCCTCCCTGATCGGGCCGTTCCTCGCCGGGGTGGTCGCCGAGCGGTTCAGCTGGCACTGGGTCTTCCTCGGGGTCGTCGGCCTCGTGGTCGTCGCGACGCTCCTCCTCCTGCCGGCCCTCCGGATGCTGCGGGCCTCCGCAACCGAGCGCGCCGAGCGGCAGGCCGCCGAGCAGGAGTCGGCGAAGGATGGCGGCGAGGCAGCCCCCGTCGCGCGGACGGGCGCGGAGCTGCGTCGACTCGGCTGGGCGGTGCTCGTCGCGGCGGCGGTCCTCGCGGTCAACCTCTCGACGGAGTTCTCGGGATGGACCGCCTGGGCGCTCCCGGTCGTCGGTGCCGTGGTCGCGATCCTCGCCCTCCGACCACTCATCCCGCTCGGCACGCTCACCGCACGCCGCGGGCTCCCGACGGTCATCCTGGTGCGCGGACTGACCTCCGCCGCGTTCTTCGGCGCCGAGGTGTACGTGCCGTACCTGCTGACCCGCGAGCACGGGCTCACGCCGGCGCTCGCCGGACTCGCGCTCACCGGTGGTGCGATCGCGTGGTCGCTGTCGTCCTGGTTGCAGGGGCGCCTCGGGGACCGACTGTCGAATGCGAACGCCGTGCAGATCGGGTCGTCGCTCGTCACGGTCGCCGTCGCGATCGCCCTGTCCGCAGCCCTCGTCGGCCTGCCACCGGCGGTGCCGATCGTCGCCTGGGTGGTGAGCGGTGGCGGCATGGGCCTCATGTTCCCGCGACTCAGCGTCATGACGCTCGCCTACTCCGACGAGCGCTCGCAGGGGTTCAACAGTGCGGCGATGTCCATCGGCGACGCGATCGGCGGTGCCCTCGCGCTCGCGGCGACCGGGCTGGCGTTCACGGCGCTCGACGGCTCCGGGGCATTCGCCGGAGTGGGCTGGATCGCTCCCGGCGGAATCGCGTTCGCCGGGTGCTTCGCGATCGCGCTGGTCGCCGGTGTCGCGGCGGTCGTCGTCGCGCGTCGGGTGAGCCGACCAGCGGAGCCAGGCTCGACCGGGTGAGCCGAGACGCCGTCGCCTGGGTAGTGCTGCGGTGCGTGGGGGGTAGCGTCGCCCACGCATCGCTGCAGTGCCCAGGCGGCGTCGCGGATCTGGAGGACGGGTGCAGCGGGTACCGTTGATGCAGATATTCCGTGTGCCCACGACGAGCGTCGTCCGTTGCGCTCGCGCTGATGAGGAGAGCGATGCAGGACCCGACGACCGCTCGCGCGGAGCACCCCGCTCGCCGTCCTCCGGTGTGGCCGCATCTCGTCGCCCTCGTCATCGTCGCGGCGACGCTGGTCGTCGGCCTGGTGGTGTATCCGTCTGCTCCTGATCCGATGCCGGTGCACTTCGACGCCGCACTCCAGCCGGACGCCTGGGCGGACAAGAGTCTCGGCGGGTTCCTGCTCCCGGTCATCATCGGCGCCGCGGTCATGGCGATCTTCTGGATCGTCGCCGCCTGCCTGCCGCTCGCCGGAACGACCCGATCGGATGGTGACACCCACCCACCGGCCGCTGCATCGACGTGGTCAACGCAACTGTCGCCCCGTCCGGAGGTGACGGCTGCCACGCTGGACGCCACCGGGCGACTGCTGGGGAATCTGACGATCGCGACCGCCGCCCTCATCGCCGTCGTCGCACTCACCACCTGGCTCGGTGTGCCCGCGTGGATGGCACCCTGGCTGCTCCCGGTGCTGATGGCGGCGTTCTTCGGCTCGCTCGCCGTCTCGTGCGTCCGGGTGTTCCGGGCGCAACGCGGGCTCGTGTGATGGCGCCCGCGTCCACGAGGGGTGCCGAAGCCGCGTACCCTTGATGCGTACGTCTCGGCTCGTCCCCCCAGTGACCCGCTCCTCGTGTCTCGGAGCCGGACTGCAGAAGGACTCTCTTGAGCGACGAATGCAAACACGGTTTCGACAACGGCCTCTGCGCGACCTGCTTCCCGCCGCCGCCCCGCGAGGTGCCGGTCGCTGAACCGCCCGCTCCCAAGGTCCGTCGGTCGACGGTCGCTCCCTCGCTCCGCGAGCCGGCGCCGACCCGCGTGCGGACCGCGGCCACCACGAAGACGGTGACGAAGGCGGCGGCCGCCCTGCCCGTCGTGCGCGTCGGCGAGCAGCGGCTGTACCACGTCACCCACATCCGCAACCTCGAGCGCATCCTCGAGACCGGCAGCATCCTGCCGGTGGCGTCACCGGCGCTCCCTGACGGGCCGGTCGTCGACATCGCCGCCGCGAGCCACCGCGAAGCGCGTCGCACGATGGTCCTCGCCGGCACCGACGACCTCACGCCCGCCGACTTCGTCCCGTTCTTCCTGACCCCGGACGCCGACCTCTGGGCGGGCATCCGCGCGGGTGAGCACGACGTCCGTCTGTCCGCCGAGGCGTTCGCGTCGTCGGTCAACGACTACGTCGTGCTCGTCACCACGATCGACGGCGCAGCCGTGCACCCGGGCGAGTTCGACGCCGACACCGGCCGGCCCTCCCGCGCGCGGGTCGTGGTCGCCGACGGTGACGCCTCCCATGTGCTCACGAGCATCGGCGCGAACGCGATGACCGCCGACCGCATGGTGCAGCGCTTCGCGACCGACGAAGATCCCGCGGCCCTCCGACGCGCCGAGGTGCTCGTCGCCGACGCCGTGCCGTTCGACCGCGTCACCGTGATCGGTGTCGCGACGGTCAACGTCCGCGAGCACGTCAAGCGACTCGTCGCCGGCGCCGGCCACCGCACCAAGGTCGCCGCCTACACCCCCTGGTTCCAGGAGCACGTCGCCGAGTAGGCGAAGCGTCACCGCGTTCACAATTCAGGACGCCTCCGGCGAGCCGACCTCACCTCCACACCGGTTGCGGGCGGCTCGCCGTGGCGTTCCTGAATTGCGAACAGGACAGGACAGGCCGGGACCGGACGGGTCAGGCGCGCGGCGGCGTGCTCTCGCGGAGGAGGACCGTCGCGCCGACGGGCTCGGTCGTCGTGCTGTCCGTCGCCGGGTCGAGGGCAAGTCGCACCGCGTGCTCACCGACCGCCTCGAGCGGCACGGCGACCGTGGTGAGCGCCGGGGTGACGTCGCGGGAGGTCGCGATGTCGTCGTAGCCGGCGACCGCGAGGTCCTCGGGAAGGCGGAGTCCGGCCGCGCGGAACGCCGACATCGCCCCGATCGCCATCACGTCGTTGACGGCGAAGACCAGGTCGACGTCGTCGAGTCCCAGCTGCAGGAGCTCGGCGGCACCCTGGCGCCCGCCGTCGCGGGTGAACTCGGCCCGGACGATCCTCGACGGATGGATCGCGATGCCGTGCTCGGCCAAACCCTCCGCGAACCCGCTCACGCGCTCGCGGGAGGTGAGCAGGCGGTCGTCGCCGGCGATGACGGCGAAGCGACGGTACCCGGCACCGACGAGTTCCCGGGCCAGCTCGCGGGCACCGGTCGCGTTGCCGAGCTGCACCGTGGCGAACGGGAGCGTCCGCTGCGAGACGAGGACCACGCGCCCGCCTGTCGACTCGTAGGCCGCGAGCTCATCCGACAGCCGGTGCTCCGACGCGACCCCGTCCCAGCGACTGCCCGTCAGGATGATGGCACGTGGCCGCTGCCCGCGGAGCACCCGCACGAGTTCGAGTTCACGCTCGTGGTCGCGGTGCGTGACGGCCATGGTCGTGGCGATGCGCTGCTCGTCGGCCGCGCGGATGGCCCCGGCTGCGATGGACGAGAAGTAGGGGTCGGCGATGTCGCTGACGAGGAGCGAGATGGTCGACGACAGGCCCTTCGCGACCGCCTGGGCCGACAGGTTCGGCGTGTAGTTCAGCCGGAGCGCGGCGTCGAGGACCCGCCGACGGAACGTCTCGTTGACCGTCCGGGTGCTCCCGTTGAGCGCGCGCGACGCGGTGGCGAGGGAGACCCCCGCCTCACGGGCGACGTCGTGCAGCGTCGGTGGGACCGGCGTCGCCCGGTGCTCGTCGACCGACATGGCGCTCCTTCGTACTGGCGGCTGCTGAGACACACTCTGCCACAGGGCGGCCGCGGCGATCAGGGGTGGTGGATCGCGTCGTCGTCGTGGTCGAGGTGCGGGACGACCGTCGCCTGGAACGCGTCGACGGTGCGATCGACCACCTGCTGGAACGGGCTGTCCCAGATGTCCTGGTTGAAGAGCTCGACCTCGATGTCGCCCGTGTATCCCGCAGCCTCGACGGCACGGGTGAGCGAGCCGAAGTCGACGACGCCGTCGCCCGGATAGTGCCGGGAGAGGAGGACGTCAGCGGCGAGCGGCGTCGCCCAGTCGCACGCCTGGTAGCTGGAGATCCGACCGGTCGCACCCGCGCGGGCGATCTGCTCGAGCACCTGCGGGTCCCACCAGATGTGGAAGGTGTCGACGACCACCCCGACGGCCTCCGGAGCGAACTGCTCCGCGATGTCGAGGGCCTGACCGAGCGTCGAGACGACCGCGCGGTCCGAGGCGTACATCGGATGCAGCGGCTCGATGGCGAGCTGCACGCCGGACTCGAGCGCGTGGTCGGTGAGCTCACCGATCGCGTCGCGGACGAGTTCGCGAGCGCCGAGGAGGTCACGGGACTCGGCCGGGAGGCCGCCGACCACGAGGACGAGGGCCGGGGCGCCCAGGGCGGCGGCCTCGTCGATCGCGGTCCGGTTGTCGTCGATCGACGTCCGGCGAGTCGGACCCTCGGGCATGGTGAAGAAGCCACCACGGCACAGGCTCGAGACGCGCAGACCGCTGTCCGTGAGGAGGCTCGCCGAGGCGGCGATGCCGTACTCCTGCACGGGCTCGCGCCAGGCGCCGAAGCTCGTGACGCCGGCCGCGGTGACGGCCGCGACCGCCTCCGGGAGGGTGGCGTACTTGATCGTGGCCTGGTTGACCGAGAGTCGCGGATGCGGCGTGGTGCTACCGCTCGCCGGTCCCTGGCCTTGTCCCGCCGGTCCCTGAGCCTGTCCCGCCAGTCCCTGAGCCTGTCGAAGGGCGGTGGCGCTCATCGGGCTCCTCCCGCAGTGGTCAGCGCGCCGACGACGCCGGCCGTGCGCAGCAGGCCCGTCCAGCGCTCGGCGGCGAGCTCCGGATGTTCGAGCGCGCCGGCCGCGTCGGCCAGGCGCACGATCTCCGACAGGTGCGGCAGGCTCCGGGCCGCGTGCAAGCCGCCGACCATCGAGAACGCCGGCTGGTGGCCGTTCAACCAACTGAGGAAGGCGATGCCCGTCTTGTAGTAGTAGGTCGGTGCGGCGAAGATCTGCCGCGACAGGGCCTCGGTCGGTCGGAGGATCCGCTCGTAGGCGGCCGGGTCGCCGGCGTCGAGCGCTTGGATCGCGGCGGACGCGGCCGGAGCGATCGCGGTGAACGCTCCGAGCAGGGCGTCGGAGTGTCCGACCGCGTCGCCGGCGATGAGGTCGACGTAGTTGAAGTCGTCCCCGGTGAACATCGTCGTGCCGGCCGGGAGGCGACGTCGGACGGCGATCTCCGCGTCGGCGTCGAGGAGGCTCATCTTGACCCCGGCGACCTGGTCGACGTGGTCGGTCATGATGCGCAGCAGGGTGTCCGAGGCCTCGGCGACGTCGCTGGAGCCGAAGTACCCCTCGAGGCTCGGGTCGAACGCCGTGCCGAGCCAGTGCAGGACCACCGGCGACTGCGCGGCCGACAGGACCCGGTCGTAGACGCGACGGTAGTCGTCGGCGGACTGCGCCGCCCTCGCCAGGTGTCGGCTGGCCATGAGCACGGTCCCGGCGCCCGCGTCCTCGGCGAACGCGAGTTGTTCGAGGTAGGCGTCGGCGACCGCGTCGAGCGAGACGGTCTCGTCGGCGAGATGGTCGGTGTTGACGCCGACGACGAGCGCGCCGCCGACGGAGGCGGCCTCCGCGGCGCTCCGGGTGATCAGCTCGCGCGTGGCGGCGGTGTCGAGCCCCATGTTCCGCTGGGCGGTGTCCATCGCGTCCGCGACGCCGAGGCCGTACGACCACACGTGGTGGCGGTAGGCGAGCGTCGCGTCCCAGTCGAGCTCGGCGGGCGCGCCCGGCACGTTGTCGCCCCAGGCCGTCGGGACGACGTGTGCCGCGGCGTAGGCGGTGCGGCTCGTCAGGGGAGTAGTCGGGCGCTCGGCCACGACGGGCTCGCGGAGCTCCAGCGCGGTGACCGTGCCGTCGGTCGAGAGCAGCGGGATGGACGTCATCGTGCGACCGATGCCTCGAGCGACGCCAGCTCCTCGTCCGCGCCGGCGGTGTCGCCCGTGCTTCCGAGCGTCACCTCGGGCAGGTCGAGGCGGCGGCCGGTGCGCGAGCTCTCGAGGCCGAGCTCCGCGAGCAGGACGCCGCGCGCGCCGGCGAGGAGGTCGTACTCGTAGGGGCCGTCCTCGACGACGTGGCGGAGGAACTCCTCCCACTGCGTCTTGAAGCCGTTCTCGAACACGTCGTTCGTCGGCACGTCCTGCCAGTCGCCCGCGTAGTCGTGGTCGTCGGCGAGGTCGGGGTTCCACACCGGCTTCGGAGTGACGTTCCGCGGCTGCACCTTGCAACCGAAGAGACCGGCGACGGCGGAGCCATGCGTGCCGTCGACCTGGAACTGCACGAGCTCATCGCGGTCGACGCGGACCGTCCAGCTCGAGTTGAGCTGGGCGATCACGCCGCCCTCGAGCTCGAAGACCCCGTAGGCGGCGTCGTCGGCGGTGGCCGCGTAGGCCTCGCCCCGCTCGTCGAAGCGCTCCGGGATGTGCGTCGTCGCCTTCGCGTACACGGACTCGACCCGACCGAAGAGGTTCTCGAGCACGTAGCTCCAGTGCGGGAACATGTCGACGACGATGCCGCCGCCGTCCTCGGCGCGGTAGTTCCAGCTCGGGCGCTGCGCCGGCTGCCAGTCACCCTCGAACACCCAGTAGCCGAACTCGCCACGGACGGACAGGATCCGACCGAAGAAGCCCGAGTCGATCAGGCGCTTGAGCTTGCGCAGCCCCGGCAGGTAGAGCTTGTCGTGCACGACGCCGTTCTTCACACCGGCCTCGGCGGCGAGTCGTGCGAGCTCCAGCGCCTCCTCGAAGGACTCCGCCGTCGGCTTCTCCGTGTAGATGGTCTTGCCGGCGGCAATCGCCTTGCGCAGCGCAGTGGCGCGGGCCTTGGTGACGAGGAAGTCAGCGTAGATGTCCCAGCGAGGGTCGGCGAGGACCGCGTCGAGGTCGGTCGAGGTGTGCTCGATGCCGTGCCGAGCGGCGAGCTCGTCGAGGGTCACCTGGTTGCGGCCGACGAGGATCAACTCGATCTGGCGGCGGGTGCCGTCGGACAGCTGCACGCCGCCCTGCTCCTGGATGGCCAGCAGCGAGCGCACGAGGTGCTGCCGGTAGCCCATGCGCCCGGTGGCGCCGTTGACGATGATCCCGATGGTCTGCTCTGACACGGTGGCTCTTCCTCTGGTTCGTGTTCCGGTCCCGGCGGCCGCGGGCCATCCGGAAAGCGTTTACCGGGTCACTGTAGAACGGCGCGCGCGGTCAAGGCAAGCGTTCGAACCGATTCGGTCGCAGGTGATCACGGATCGGACACGGATGCGGATTGAATCGTTGCATCGTCCGACGGGGCCGTGATAGAACTTGATGCAGCTCAGCCGGGAAACGCTTTCCGGGAAGTCATCAACGACGATCGACAAGGAGGTCCGACGTGGTCCGTGCAACTCCAGGAGCGCCCAGGACGACACTCGCGAGGGGTGTTCGGTGAGCGCGCTCGGCGAGCTCCGCAAGCTCAGCGCCGGCAAACGCCCGCAGACGGCGGCCGAGAAGGCCTTCATCAAGAAGGACAACCGCCGCGACAACAAGGCCGCCTACCTGTTCCTCCTCCCGTGGCTCATCGGACTCGCCGTCATCACCGTCGGCCCGATGGTCGCCTCGCTCGCGCTGTCCTTCACGAAGTACAACCTGCTGCAGGCGCCCAAGTTCATCGGCCTCGACAACTTCATCCGCATGATGGGCGACGAGCGGCTCCACAACTCGCTCGGCGTCACCTTCGTATACGTCTTCGTGTCGGTGCCGCTCCAACTCGCCGCGGCCCTGGCGCTGGCCGCCCTGCTCGACCGCGGTCTCCGCGGCCTCGCGATCTACCGGTCCGTGTACTACCTGCCGTCGCTCCTCGGCTCCTCCGTCGCCATCGCGGTGCTGTGGAAGCAGGTGTTCGGCGGCGAAGGCCTCGTGAACCAGTTCATCGCGATCTTCGGGATCGAGGGCCGCAGCTGGATCGCCGACCCGTCGACCGCCCTCTCGACCCTCATCACGCTCAACGTGTGGACCTTCGGCGCACCGATGGTGATCTTCCTCGCCGGTCTCCGCCAGATCCCCGTCATGTACCACGAGGCGGCGCAGATGGACGGCGCGACGAAGTGGCAGCGCTTCACCAAGATCACCCTGCCGCTGCTCACCCCGATCATCTTCTTCAACCTCGTGCTGCAGATCATCCACGCGTTCCAGGCCTTCACGCAGGCCTTCATCGTGTCGGGCGGAACGGGCGGCCCGGCCGACTCGACGCTGTTCTACACGCTGTACCTCTACAACCGCGGCTTCTCGAACTTCGACATGGGCTACGCCTCGGCCATGGCCTGGTTCCTGCTCCTCATCATCGGAGTCTTCACCGCGATCAACTTCTGGGCCTCGAAATACTGGGTGAACTACGATGACTGACACGCTGACCACACGGTCCATCACGACGGACAGCAAGAACCGCAGTCGCGAGGCCAAGGAGGCCGAACGCCAGTACCGCCGCGCTCGTGGCTGGTCGCCCTGGAAGTCGGTCCTGAAGCACATCGGCCTCATCCTCGTCGGCTTCATCATGCTCTACCCGGTGATCTGGCTCGTCGTCTCCTCGCTCCGCCCGACGGAGGAGATCTTCCGGAACCCCGGCATCGTCCTCGACAGCTTCGAGGTGAGCAACTACAGCGAGGGCTGGAACACCCTTTCCGAGCCGTTCCACGTGTTCCTGCTGAACTCCGTGCTCATCGTCCTCGGGTGCATCGTCGGCAACCTCGTGTCCTGCTCGATGGCCGCCTACGCCTTCGCCCGGCTGAAGTTCAGCGGCAAGCGCTGGTGGTTCGCGGCGATGCTCATGACGCTCATGCTGCCGATCCACGTCATCATCGTGCCGCAGTACATCATGTTCTCCCAGCTCGGCTTCGTGAACACGTACCTGCCGCTGATCCTGCCGAAGATCCTCGCGACCGACGCGTTCTTCGTCTTCCTCATGGTGCAGTTCATCCGCGGCATCCCGAAGGAACTCGACGAGGCGGCACGCATCGACGGTTGCGGTCACGCCCGCATCTTCGGGGTCATCATCCTGCCGCTCATGGTGCCGGCGCTCGCGACGACCGCCATCTTCACCTTCATCTGGACCTGGAACGACTTCTTCAGTCAGCTCCTGTACCTGACGAAACCGGAGATGTACACGGTGCCGCTCGCCCTGCGGGCGTTCATGGACGCGCAATCCTCCACCTCATGGGGGCCGATGTTCGCCATGAGTGTCGTCTCGCTCCTGCCGATCTTCCTCGTCTTCCTGTTCGGTCAGCGGTTCCTGTTGAAGGGCATCGCGACGACCGGCGGCAAGTGAGGCCCGACCCACCGACCAGCACCACCGCAGCACCCGCACCAGACCACCAGCACCAGACCCAGCACCACCGGATCCAGCAGCTCCGGATCCGGATCGATCGATTCGAAAGGGAACAGCATGAGCATCAGCAAGCACGGCAGAGCCGCCGGCTTCATCGCGACGGGAGCCGTCGCAGCCCTCCTCCTCGCCGGCTGCAGCGCCGGGGGCGACGCCGCCACCGAACTGTCCGACGAGCCCGTCACCCTCCGCTTCACCTGGTGGGGCAACGACGCCCGCACGGCGGCCACCCAGGAGGTCATCGCGGCCTTCGAGAAGGAGTATCCGAACATCACCATCGAGCCGCAGTTCACGGACTGGGCCGGCTACTGGGACAAGCTCGCCACCGAGACGGCGGCGAACGACACCCCCGACATCATCCAGATGGACGAGAAGTACATCGCCACCTACGGCGACCGGGGCGCGCTCCTCGACCTCAACACGGTCACCGACCAGCTCGACCTCGGCGACTTCCCCAAGGAGACGCTGACGTCCGGCACGGTCAACGACTCGCTCTACGGCGTCCCCTCGGGCATCACGAGCTACTCCTTCGTCGTGAACCCCGACCTCCTCGCCTCGGCCGGCATCGAGATGCCCGACGACGAGACCTGGACGTGGGACGACTTCACCGAGCTGAGCGAGCAGGTCTCGGCAGCCGGCGGCGGATCGATCTACGGCTTCCAGCCCTTCGGCTTCGAGGACGGCGGCCTCAACAACTGGGCCCGTCAGCACGGCGACGAGCTGTACAACGACAAGGGCGAGGTGTCCATCAAGCCGGAGACCCTGTCCTCCTGGTGGACCTACCTCCTCGACCTCGTGAACGCGGGAGCGACGCCGTCGCCCTCCGCGATCATCGAGAAGCAGGCCGGTGGGCTCGCCGAGTCCTTCACCGCGACCAACTCGGCTGCGTTCGCCCCCTGGTGGAACAGCCAGCTGACGGCCCTGACCGAGGCGAGCGGTTCGCCGCTCGAGCTCCTGCGGGTGCCGACGGTGGACGGCGGCGCCGATGGTTCCGCGTACTACAAGCCGTCGATGTACTGGTCGGCGTCCGCCCGGACCGAGCACCCTGCCGAGGCGGCGCTGTTCATCGACTTCCTCGCCAACAGCGAGACCGCGGCCGACTCGCTCCTCACCGAGCGCGGCGTCCCGGCCAACACGAAGATCCGCGAGTACATCACGCCGAAGCTGGCGGAGACCGACCAGGCGGTCGTCGAGTTCCTCGACGGGCTCGCCGACGACATCGGTGAGCCGCCGACCGTCACGCCCGCCGGTGGCAGTGCGATCGAGGCGCTCGTGAAGCAGTACACCGAGCAGGTCCTCTTCGGGAAGAACACGCCCGACCAGGCCGCCGAAGGGTTCATCAAGGACCTCAAGGCCGCGGTCGCAGCCGGCTGACCCGCCACAGCCCCTCGACCGGCTCGGTGAACGACGTCCGTTCCCCGAGCCGGTCGACCGGCAGCTCCATCACCGCTTCATCCGAGGGGATCCCGTGACGACCGAACACCGCCCCCGTCCGACCGGTCTCGCGCTGACGCACGAGATCGGTTCGGCCATCACCGTCCACCTCGATGGGACCGACATCCTGCGGTACACCTACCGTCCGGACACGGTCCAGCGCGAGTCACCGAAGCCGTATCTCCACCCGGTGCGGACCGCCGGCGGAGCACTCGTCACCCTGGCCAGACCGCACGACCACGTCTGGCACACCGGTATCGCGTGGGCCCTCCCTCACGTCGGCGACGACAACTTCTGGGGCGGCCCGACCTTCACCGGGACCGCCTACGAACAACTCGCGAACAACGGCCGCTCCGAGCACGTCGCGGTCACGGACGTCCGTGCCGACCCGGGCGAGGTGCGGTTCGCGCACACGCTCGCCTGGATCACGGAGGACGGTCGGCACGTCGTCGACGAGGAGCGAGCGCTCACGGTGCGACCGGCCGCCGGCGACTGGACGCTGACCTTCGAGACCCGGATGCGCAACGTCTCCGGCCGGGACCTGTCCATCGGGTCGCCCACGACGAAGGGGCGGGAGAACGCCGGCTACGGCGGGCTCTTCTGGCGCGGCCCACGATCCTTCACCGGAGGCACCGTCCACACCCCTGACGGGAGCGGCGGCGAGGAACTCCGCGGCACCCGCCACGCGTGGATGGGGTTCACCGGCCTCCACGACGGAACGGCCGCGGCGTCGAGCATCGTCATCGTCGACGACGTGCGGAACCCGGCGCACCCGCCGCAATGGTTCGCGCGCACCGAGGAGTTCGCCGGTCTCTGTCCGGCCCCGTTCTTCAGCGAGGAGCTGCCGTTCGGCGCCGACGAGACCCTCGCGTTCCGCTACGCCGTCGTCGTCGCCGACGGTCCAGCCGGGGATGGCCGGGCCGCTGCGCTCGCCGCATCCGGTCGAGACGCGCTCGAACGGTCGCGTTCGGGCCGTGCCGACCACCACGACAGCGCGCCCATCACCACGCCCGCCGCACCGACCCGGAAGGACCCACACGCATGACCACGACCCGCGAACGCTACGCCCTCATCGGCACCGGACACCGCTCGCAGATGTACCTCGACGCCATCGTCGGCCCGCACGCCGACGTCGCCGAGCTCGTCGCCTGGAGCGACAGCAACCCCGGCCGGCTCGACCACTACGAGGCGGTCCTCGCCGAGCAGGGTGTCCCGCTGCCGGCTCGATACGGCCCGGACGACGTCGAGCGGCTCATCGCCGAGCAACGCGTCGACCGGGTGATCGTGACGACCCCGGACTTCACACACGCCGAGATCGTCTCGCGCGCGCTTCTCGCAGGCGCCGACGTCGTCGTCGAGAAGCCGCTCACCATCGACCGTGAGGGCGTCGAGCGCATCGCGGCGGCCGTCGCCGAGAGCGGCCGGAACGTCGTGACGACCTTCAACTACCGCTACAGCCCGCGCAACTCGGAGCTGCGCCGCATCGTGCAGGACGGTGGGATCGGCCGGGTGACGAGCGTGCACTTCGAGTGGGTGCTCGACACCGTGCACGGCGCCGACTACTTCCGTCGCTGGCACCGCGAGAAGGAGCACTCCGGCGGGCTCCTCATCCACAAGGCGTCGCACCACTTCGACCTCGTCAACTGGTGGATCGGGGCTCGGCCGGCCTCCGTCTACGCCACCGGAGGCCTCCGCTTCTACGGTGACGCCAACGCGGCCGAGCGTGGGCTCGCGGCGCGTCCGGGGCGTGGATCGATGCCGGACGACGCCGAGGCGGCGGCTCGTGGTCGCTCGACCGACCCGTTCGCCCTCGACCTGCGTGACGACCCGCGGCTCGAGTCGCTCTACCTGCGGGCCGAGCAGCACGACGGGTACCTGCGCGACCGCGACGTCTTCTCGCCCGGGATCGACATCGAGGACAACCTGTCCGTCCTCGTCGACTACGACGGCGGCGCCTCGCTCAGCTACTCCCTGAACGCCCACGCGCCGTGGGAGGGGTACCGCGTCGCCATCAATGGGACGGAGGGCAGGGTCGAGCTCGAGGTCGTGGAGCGCGCCGCCGTGCTCGTGGGGGCCGACGGGCGCGTCGTCCTCGACCCGAGCCTGAGCGGCGACGGCGAGACCGCGGACGGCGCCGCGTCCGTCGCGCCGGTGCGCTCGCGCGGGGAACGCCTCGTGCTGCAACGCCACTGGGAGGAGGCCCGCGAGATCGAGATCCCCGAGGGCGTCGGCGGACACGGCGGCGGCGACGCGTTCCTGCTGCGGCACCTCTTCGACCGCGTCACCGAGGACGAACTGGGACGGCCCGCCGGCTACGACGACGGCGTCCGGGCGATCTCGGTCGGCATCGCCGGGAACGAGTCGCTGCTGACCGGGCGTCCGGTCGCGACGATCGCGCCGTGAGCCGCGGCTCGGAGGCCGGCGCCGGCGCTGACTCGGACGTCCGGTCGACCCCGGCCACTGAGCCGGTGACCGAGCCCGCCCAGATCACCGAGTCTGTCCCGGCCGGTGAGACTGTTCCGGTCACCGAGACTGTTCCCGTCGCCGAGCTTGTTCCGGTCACCGAGCCTGTCGAGGTGCGGTCCCGGACAGGGTCGGTCCCGGCCCCGGAGGCTGCCTTGCGGGACGGTCCCGTATCGGTCGCCGGCCACGTCCCGGTCGTGGACCAGGTCCCGGTCACCGAGCCCGTCGAGGTGCGGTCCCGACCGGTCACACCTCCACCTGCGCGCGACCCCGATCTGCGGGCGCTCGCCGCTCGCTTCCGCGAGTCGATCCGGGGCGTCAGTAACGCAGACCGGTCGCTCGGCAGGACGCGCACGCGCCTCGCCGAGGTCCTCGGTGTCCTCCCCCGACCGGCGCAGCCCGAGCCGCCCGAGGAGCTCGGCAGCTGGACCCGCGACGGCGTCGACGGGGTCGAACTCCGCTGGTCGACCGGGTTCGGCGCGCCGACGTCGGCGTGGCTCCTGCGGCCGGCCGGCGAGACCGGCGTGCTCCCGGGTGCGCTGGCCCTGCATGACCACGGTGGGTTCACGCGCGTCGGGCGGGAGAAACTCGCGGACGGACCCGATGGTGTCCCTGCCACCTCGGCCGTCACGCGCGAGGAGTTGCAGGCGTTCCGCGACCGCTACTACGGAGGCCGCGCCGTCGCGTCCGACCTCGCGCGCGACGGGTTCGCCGTGCTCGTCCACGATGCGTTCGGGTGGGGCTCCCGTCGGATCCCGGACGAGGCCGTCGCCGAACGCTTCCATCGGACCGTCGACCTGCAGCTCGCCGGTCGTCGGGCCGCGTCGGTGCAGCGCGGGGAGGAGGCTACAGCGGTGTCGCCCGGGCAGCGGTCCGAGCTCCTCGCGGCGGCCAACGAGCCGCAGCTCGCGAAGGAGCTGGGCGTCCTGGGCACCTCGCTCGCCGGTCTCGTCCTCCGCGACGACCTCATCGCGCTCGACCAGCTGGCGGCCGCGCCCGGGGTCCGTTCCGGAGCCGTCGCGTGCTTCGGTCTCTCCGGTGGCGGTGCCCGGGCCGTTCTGCTCGCAGCCATGGACGACCGGATCCGTGCTGCCGGCGTGGTCGCGATGATGTCGACGTTCGACGGTGTGCTCGACGGGCACGCCGATCAGCACTCGTGGTCGTTCCTCTCACCGGGGCTGTCGCGGGTCGGTGACTGGCCGGAGCTCGCATCCCTGCGCCCCCGCTTGCCGCTGCTCGTCCAGTACGCCGAGCGCGACGAGCTCTTCGAGCCGGCGGGCATGCGTGAAGCGCACGCGATCCTCACGGAGCGGTACCGGGTCGGCGCCGAGCACTCGGCCTACACGGGCACCTTCCACGACGAACCGCACAGTTGGTCGGCACCGATGCAGGCCGGGCTGCGCGCTTGGCTCGCCGCCGCCCTCGCCTGACTCGCCCTGGTGCCGTCCCCAACTCAGGAGATGTCCGGTGTGTCGGGGCTGGGCTGGGGCGGCACGCCGGGGAAGTCCTGAGTTGGGGACGGCGGTCACGGTGTTCGCAATTCAGGATGGTTGCGGTGTGTTGGGGTCTGGAACGTGGCTGGGGTGGGTGGCGCGCCGGGTGCGTCCTGAGTTGTGAACGTGGGCGGTGGAGTGTCCCCAACTCAGGAGACGTTTGGTGTGTCGTACCCGGGCTGGAGCGGCGCGCCGGGGGAGTCCTGAGTTGGGGACGGTGGTCGCGGTGTTCGCAGTTCAGGACGGTTGCCGTGTGTCAGGCCCGGGGCGGGCGCTGGGGTGGGTGGCGCGCCGGGTGGGTCCTGAGTTGTGAACAGGGGTGGGTGTGGGCGGTGGGGTGTCCCCAACTCAGGAGACGTCCGGTGTGACGGGGTTGGGTTGGGGCGGCGCGCCGGAGGAGTCCTGAGTTGGGGACGGACCGGACGGCGGTCAGGCGCGGGCTGCGTCGGGGAGCTCGAGGACGCCGTCGACGCGGCGGGGGAGACGGAGCGGGTTCGCCTCGTGCAGAGCCTCGGGGAGCACACGCTCGGGTGCGTCCTGGTAGACGATCGGACGTTGGAAGCGGCGCACCGCCGACGCACCCACCGAGGTGTGGAGCGAGGTCGTCGCCGGCCACGGTCCGCCGTGGTGCTGCGCCCAGCCGACCGCGACACCCGTCGGCCAGCCACCGAAGAGCACCCGGCCGGCGATCGGCTCGAGCCGTGACACGAGACCGGTGACGTCCTCACCGGGCGCCGCGTGCACGGTCGCCGTGAGCGCGCCACCGACCTCGGCCAGGACCGCGTGCAGCTCGGCATCGTCGGCGACCTCGATGACGAGCGTCGCCGGCCCGAAGATCTCCTCGAGCAGGACGTCGGGCGCGTCGAGCACCGTCGCGGCGGTGGTCGCGAGGACGGTCGGAACGCCGGAATCCGCAGCCGCCGTCTCGCCGCCGAGGAGCGTCCGCACCCCGGGATGGCCGGCGGCGCGAGCGGTGCCCGCGGCATACGCCTCGGC